>NZ_OU342399.1:1787500-2034069 GCF_910589745.1 Candidatus Arcticimaribacter forsetii | reverse complement strand
ACATTTGGAGGTACAAATGAAGATGTAGCTCATGCTGTAATCGAAACATCAGATGGCGGTTTTGCTGTTTTTGGAAATACGCAAAGTGTCAATGGAACTATAGCAGATAAGATTGAAGAAGAAAGCGATTTTTGGTTATTAAAATTTAATTCCGAGGGTGTTTTAGAATGGAATAAAACATACGGTGGATCTGGAGATGATCGAGGACATTCTCTTATTCAAATGGAAGACAACGGATATTTATTGTTAGGATACAGCCAAAGTGCTGATGGTTTAGCAAGTAACAATGAGGGACAGCATGATAATTGGATAGTTCGTGTAGATCAACAAGGAGGTTTTATGTGGGAAAAGAGTTTTGGTTATGCTGGTCACGATCATGCATATAACCTAATCAAAACCTCAGATGGAGGAGCGTTATTTAATGGTTTTCTTGATGTAACCGCTTCCAATGGTGCAGGAAATACAGTTTCAGATCGATCTTCATCACTTCATGGAGTAGGAGAATTTTGGTGTCATAAAATAAATGCACAAGGAGATGTGGAGTGGAGGAATTATTATGGAGGCACAAGTAACGATCGATCTTACGATGCGGTTGAACTCACTAGCGGTAATTTTGTTTTGGTTGGAACAACAGAAAGTTCAGATATGGATGTGACTCATTCTCAGGGGAGTTATGACATTTGGGTTGTGCTGATTGATTCTGAAGGAAATTTACTCTGGGAAAGAACACTTGGGGGCTCTGAAATTGATGGAGCAAATGCAGTAATAGAAGACGAAGATGGTTCTATTGTTGTATTGGGGAATAGTTTTAGTTCAGATGGACATAGATCTTATCCCAAAGGAAGTTCAGATTTTTGGATCGTAAAGTTGGATGTTACCGGAGAATTATTAGAGGAAATTTCTTTGGGTGGATCTTCCTTTGATTCAGGAAGAGGCTTGGCTCTTGGTTCTAATGGTGTTTTTTGGTTGGCTGGATATTCTAGAAGTAACGATGGAGACGTTTCAATTAATCAAGGAGATATTGACATGTTGATTGTAAGATTATCTACCGATATGATTGTATTGAATAGTATGTCTTTAGGAGGCTCGAGTCTTGATTTAGCACATGATATTATAGAATTATCTTCCGGAAGAATAATTGTAGTAGGGGAATCTGAAAGTTCCGATGGTCTCTTCCAGAGTAACCATGGTGCAAAGGATTTGGTTATTGCCCAATTCCATTAGTTTTATATATCCTAAAATAGCATATATCTATCCTAGATAATTGTGCTTAATGCTTTAAATACCCTATATTTGTGCATTATTTAGAAAAATTATAAATAGCTATGATTAAAGTCTCTGAATCAGCAAAACAAAAGGTTTCTGTTTTAATGCAAGAAGAAGGTTTTGATCCCATTAACGATTTCGTTCGTGTAGGGGTTAAAAGTGGTGGATGTTCTGGGCTTTCTTATGATTTAAATTTTGATAAAAATCAACTTGATGAAGACCGTCTTTTTGAAGATAATAACGTCAAGATTGTAGTTGATAAAAAAAGTCTTTTGTACCTACTTGGTACAACCCTCGAATATTCGGGAGGATTAAACGGAAAAGGATTTGTATTCAATAACCCTAACGCGAATAGAACGTGTGGATGTGGTGAGAGCTTTTCACTCTAAAATAAAATGCAATGGCATATACTGAAGAAGAATTAAAAAAAGAGTTAGAGACTAAAGAATATGAGTATGGTTTTTATACTGATATAGATTCGGATACTTTCCCTGTCGGACTGAACGAAGATATTGTTCGTGCAATTTCAAAAAGAAAAGAAGAACCACAATGGATGACGGATTGGCGTTTGGACGCTTACCGATCATGGGTGGATATGGTAGAACCAGAATGGCATAATGTGAAATATACAAAGCCAGATTTTCAAGCTATTTCTTATTATTCTGCACCAAAGAAAAAAGATAAATACGAAAGTCTTGATGAGGTTGATCCAGAATTGTTAGATACTTTTAAAAAGTTAGGTATTTCAATAGATGAGCAAAAGAAGCTTGCCGGAGTTGCAGTGGACATTGTTGTAGATTCTGTTTCAGTAGCAACAACCTTTAGAGATACTTTGGCTGAAAAGGGAATTATTTTTTGCTCAATATCCGAAGCGATAAAAGAATATCCAGATTTAGTTAAAAAATATATTGGTACGGTTGTTCCCGTTAAAGACAACTTTTATGCAGCACTAAATTCAGCAGTATTTTCTGATGGATCTTTTTGCTACATCCCGAAAGGAGTTCGTTGTCCAATGGAACTCTCTACTTATTTTAGAATAAACCAAGCAGGAACAGGACAGTTCGAAAGAACACTTGTTGTTGCAGACGAATCAAGTTACGTAAGCTATCTTGAGGGATGTACAGCGCCTTCAAGAGATGAAAATCAATTACATGCTGCCGTAGTAGAATTAGTAGCAATGGATGATGCTGAAATTAAGTATTCAACAGTTCAAAACTGGTTCCCTGGAGACAAAGATGGTAAAGGGGGAGTTTTCAATTTTGTTACCAAAAGAGGGATTTGTCATAAAAACGCTAAAATTTCTTGGACTCAAGTTGAAACAGGTTCAGCTGTTACTTGGAAATATCCATCTTGTATTTTGAAAGGGGATAACTCTATTGGTGAATTTTATTCAATTGCGGTAACAAACAATTACCAACAGGCAGATACTGGAACCAAAATGGTCCATTTAGGTAAGAACACACGAAGTACAATTATTTCAAAAGGTATCTCTGCTGGTCACTCACAAAACAGTTATCGCGGTTTAGTTCAGGTTCAGCCAAAAGCTACCAACGCCCGTAACTTTTCCCAATGTGATTCCTTATTAATGGGAGATTTATGCGGTGCACATACATTTCCGTATATAGAAGCAAAAAACAATTCTGCTCAAATTGAACATGAAGCAACAACCAGTAAAATTGGGGAAGACCAAATTTTTTACTGTAACCAACGAGGAATTGATACAGAAAAAGCAATCGCATTAATCGTTAATGGATTTAGTAAAGAAGTTTTAAATAAACTTCCAATGGAATTCGCCGTAGAGGCACAAAAATTATTAGAAATTTCCCTCGAAGGTTCGGTGGGATAAGATTACATAAATTATGTTAACAGTAAAAGATCTTCACGCAAGCGTAGAAGGAAAAGAGATTTTAAAAGGGATTAATCTTGAGGTAAATCCAGGAGAGGTACATGCAATCATGGGACCTAATGGTTCTGGAAAGAGTACCCTTTCAGCGGTAATTGCAGGAAACGAAGATTATGAAGTTGAAAAGGGAGAAATTATTTTAAATGGAGAAGATTTATCTGAAGACGATGCTGAGACTCGTGCTCACAAAGGTGTTTTCTTGTCTTTTCAATATCCTGTTGAAATACCTGGAGTTACGGTAACTAACTTTATTAAAACAGCAATCAACGCTTCTCGCAAAGCTCAAGGGCTAGATGATATGCCAGCAAAAGACATGCTGAAAAACATACGTGAAAAAGCTGCTCTTTTAGAAATAGATTCAAAGTTTTTGTCCCGTTCCTTGAATGAAGGATTTTCTGGAGGAGAGAAGAAGCGAAATGAAATTTTCCAAATGGCAATGTTGGAGCCTAAGCTTGCAATTTTAGATGAAACCGATTCTGGTTTGGATATCGACGCATTAAAAATTGTTGCAAACGGTGTTAATAAACTTAAAAGTAAAGACAACGCTGTTATTGTAATCACGCACTACCAACGTTTGTTAGATTATATCGTACCTGATTTTGTTCATGTTTTGCACAACGGAAAAATCGTGAAATCTGGAACCAAAGAATTGGCACACGAATTAGAAGCTAAAGGATATGATTGGATCAAACAATTAGCAGACTAAACATGGATTTAAAAGAAAAATTAATATCTTCTTTTATGGCTTTTGAAGAACAGTTAGACCTGTCTTCACCCATACATGAAATGCGTACTCGTAGTTTAAAACAATTTGAAGAAATTGGTTTCCCTACGAAGAAAGAAGAGGCGTGGAAATATACATCTATAGCAAAGCTTCTAAAAAATGATTATTCTATTTTCCCAAAAAAGGAAACTACAATTGAACTCAAGAACGTAAAGAAATTTTTTCTTTATGACATTGATACTTATAAAATTGTTTTTATTGACGGAGTTTATAGCCCATTTTTATCAGACACTACCCACGACGGTATTGATGTTTGTTTAATGTCTGCTGCACTTACTAGAGATAAATACAAAGCAACTATTGAAAAGTATTTTAATACTACAGCAAAACAAGACGATAGTCTTACTGCTCTCAATACAGCTTTCACCAAGGAAGGAGCTTATATATTCATACCAAAATCTGTAGTTGCTGAAAAACCAATTCAGATTATATATTTCTCAACCAGCGAACAAGGGCCGATGTTGTTACAACCTCGGAATTTAATTGTTGCAGAAGAGAATTCTCAAGTTCAAATTTTCGAACGCCATCAAAGTTTAGTGTCACATCAAGTTTTAACAAATAGTGTGACTGAAATTTTTGCTGCAGAAAATGCAATTGTAGATTACTATAAAGTTCAAAACGACTTAGAGGAAGCTTCTTTAATTGATAACACCTATGTTTCTCAGAAAGGAAAAAGTCATGTAAGTGTTCATACTTTTTCATTTGGAGGAAAGTTAATTAGAAACAATCTTAACTTTTACCAAAAGGGAGAATACATTGATTCTACCATGAAAGGGATTACAATTATTGGTGATAAACAACATGTAGATCATTATACCTTAGTTGACCATGCGCAACCTAATTGTGAAAGTCACCAGGACTATAAAGGTATTTATGCAGATAAATCTGTTGGTGTTTTTAATGGAAAAATATATGTAAATCAGATTGCTCAAAAAACAAATGCCTTCCAAAAGAACAATAACATTCTTCTAGATGACACTGCAACTATCAATACCAAACCACAGCTTGAGATTTTTGCAGATGATGTAAAATGTTCTCACGGTTGTACTATTGGTCAGTTAGACAAGGACGCTTTGTTTTATCTGAGATCTAGAGGTATCCCAAAGAAAGAAGCTAAAGGATTACTAACCTATGCGTTTGCAAATAACGTATTGGAAAGTGTAAAAATTCCAGCTATAAAAACCAGAATTAACAAACTAATCGCAAATAAATTAGGAGTTAGTGTTGGTCACGATTTATAAAGAATGTTTGATGTAAATAACATAAGAAAAGATTTCCCAATACTGTCTCGCACAGTTAACGGGAATCCTTTGGTTTATTTTGACAATGCAGCAACCTCACAGACTCCAAATCAAGTAATCGAGGTTATTGCGGATTATTATAGAAACTATAATTCTAACATTCATAGAGGCGTTCATACTTTAAGCCAAGAAGCCACAGATGCTTATGAAGCAGCTAGAAATAAGATTAAAACTCATTTTAATGCAGCGAAAGCTTATGAGATAATTCTTACTTCTGGAACAACACACAGTATTAATATCGTAGCTTCTGGCTATTCCGAAATATTAGAAGAAGGAGATGAGTTAATAGTCTCTGCTATGGAACATCATTCTAATATAGTTCCCTGGCAAATGTTGTGTGAGCGTACAGGAGCAATTTTAAAAGTAATTCCAATAACCCAATCTGGTGTTTTGGAAATGAATGTATTTGAGGCTTTATTGAGTGAAAAAACGAAGTTGGTTTTTGTAAATCATGTTTCAAATGCCCTAGGTACTGTTAATCCTATTGCAGAAATAATTACAAAAGCACATTCGGTTGGAGCAAAAGTTTTAATCGACGGAGCACAAGCCTCTCCCCATATAAAAGCAGATGTTCAGGCGTTGGATATAGACTATTATGTGACATCTGCACATAAATTATGCGGTCCTACAGGAGTTGGAATGCTTTATGGTAAAGAGGAATTATTAAATACACTTCCACCCTATCAAGGAGGAGGAGAAATGATAGCTGAGGTTACTTTCGAAAAAACTACTTATGCAGACTTACCTCATAAGTTTGAAGCAGGAACACCCAATATTGCAGGTGGAATAGCTTTTGGAGCGGCTCTTGATTATATGAATGGTATTGGCTTTGAAAGTGTTGCCGCATATGAACATGAGCTTTTAGAATATGCAACTAGTAAGTTAAAAGAAATCGAAGGCCTAAAGATATATGGGGAAGCACCACAAAAAACTGCGGTGGTATCATTTAACATCAATGAAATACACCCCTACGATATTGGAAGTATATTAGACAAACTAGGAATTGCCGTTCGAACAGGACATCACTGCGCTCAACCGGTTATGGATTTTTATAAAATACCAGGTACGGTTCGTGCTTCTTTTTCTTTTTACAATACAAAAGAAGAAATTGATTTGATGATCATAGCATTAAACCGTGCAATTCAAATGTTGCAATAAATAATATTATCTTAGACATTATGAGCATACAAGATATACAAGAAGAAATTATTGAAGAGTTTGCAATGTTCGATGATTGGATGCAACGCTATGAATATATGATAGAGTTAGGTAAAAGTTTACCATTGATCGACGAACAATTTAAGACGGATGATAATATTATAAAAGGATGTCAAAGTAAAGTATGGGTTCATGCAGAACTAAATTCGGATCAGCTAGAGTTTACAGCAGATAGTGATGCGATTATTACAAAAGGAATTATTGCAATATTAATCCGTACATTCTCTAATCAGCATCCAAAAGATATCTTAGCTGCAGACACTGCTTTTATAGATCAAATAGGATTAAAAGAACACTTATCACCAACTAGAGCTAATGGCCTAGTTTCGATGATTAAGCAAATAAAAATGTATGCAATAGCATTTCAAACTCAACTCAAATAATTATGTCAGAAAGCACTTTAGACACTCAAGAATTAGGAGAAAAAGTAGTTACAGTTTTAAAAACTATTTATGACCCTGAAATTCCAGTAGATATTTATGAATTAGGATTAATTTATGACGTTTTTGTTAATGAAGATAGAGATGTTAAGATATTAATGACCTTAACTACACCAAATTGTCCAGTTGCTGAAACGCTACCTGTTGAGGTTGAAGAAAAAGTAAAATCATTAAATGAAGTTAATGAAGCAGAAGTTGAAATTACTTTTGATCCCCCTTGGACGCAAGATTTAATGAGTGAAGAAGCTAAGCTAGAACTCGGTTTTTTATAATAAATAAATGAAAGATGAAATTGTAAATAGAGTTGCTCAAAGTGCACTGATCACTTTCGATTTAGAGGATCTTTATGTTCAAGGGAATCGGGTTGAAATTGATATGAGTCAATGGCTTGAGCAAGGTTTCATTTTAAGAGAAAAAGAATTTAGATCAGCAATTACTTCATTTGACTGGTCTATATATCAAGATCATTTCATTGCATTGAACTGCTCTACCAATGCAATTCTACCAGCTTGGGCGAGTTTATTAGTTACCGCTCAACTCAACAAGGTTTCTCAAACAATTGTTTGGGGAACTCTTTCAGATTTGGAATACCACTTATTTGTCCAAGCAATAAATAAGCTAGATTTAAGTGATTTTGAAGGAAAGCCAGTAATTGTAAAAGGCTGCTCTGAAAAACAAATCCCAGAAAGTGCTTATATCTATTTAATTCAAAAACTACAACCCGTGGTTAAAAGTCTTTTTTACGGAGAAGCATGTTCCTCAGTTCCTTTATATAAGAAGTAAGACATTAAAGTAAGTACTATAGCATAAAGATTTAGGGTATTTTTAAAATCCAAAATCTATACTATGCGCTATATTTTATTCATTTTAATTGTAATTGGTTGTAAAAAAAGCAACCCAAAATTAGAAGAGGCTCCTTTTAGTTTTACTGGTTTATGGGAGTATAATAAAAAAGGGTATGCATTTGAAGATTCCCCAACTCTAGAACTAGAAGATGGTATTGGCTGTAACAGTCAGATTAATTTTACTTTCCGGGACACCGAATTTGAAATTTCTCTTTTCTATGGATCTTCTTGTGAGAATAAATATTACTACGTGCTTTCCTATGATTTATCTCAAATGAACGATACAATTTATGTACTTACATCGGATAGGTTAATCAGAACAAATTATCAACCATCGGATGATTCTGGTTTTAGAGACATCCCAATCGAAAATGGACATGTAGAATTAATCGTTCGGTCTGCAGACGAATTTGTAACCTATTTAGCACTCCCAGAAGATCCGGTTTATAAAGGAAGAATTTATAAATCTTCATTTATTCAATATCGAAGAAATCAAAATTAAACAACCTAAACTTTTAGTATCTTGGTACTATAAATTAAAGGTTTGAACATCCATAAAAAAGTTTTGATTTTAACATATTATTGGCCTCCATCAGGGGGTTCAGGAGTTCAGCGATGGATGTACTTTGCCAAACATTTAAAGCAATTAGGTTGGGAGCCTATCGTAATCACTGTAGATGAAAATAAAGCTTCTTATTCTGTATTTGACACTTCCTTAAATTCTGAAGTTAACAACATACGGGTAATTAAAACAAAAACCCGTGAACCATTACAATGGTATTCAATATTAACAACGGGTTCTAAGCAAAAGGGTATTCCACAAGGTGAAATAAAAAAGAAGAGCATTTTAGGTAAATTAGCAGCCTTTATTCGGGGTAATTTTTTTATACCCGACGCGAGAGTAGGTTGGGTACCATTCGCTCTTCAAGCAGCTCGAAAAACTATTATTGAAAAAGGTATAAAGCAGATTATTACTACTGGTCCCCCACATTCTTCTCACTTAATCGGATTACAATTACAAAAAGAATTTAGTTTGGAATGGTTTGTAGATTTTCGTGATCCTTGGTCTGATTTATTTTATAACCAGGATTTGTATAGACTACCAAGGGCTGCTTCTAAAGATTTAAAACTTGAAAAGGAAGTTCTTCTTGCGGCATCAGGGGTTATAACAACAGTTGGAGGAGTATTGCATGCTAATTTAGAATCTAAAGCACCGAATCAAAAGTTTTATAATATCCCTAATGGGTATGATGCTGAGTTAATGGATGCTGTGGTTGCCGAAAAAGAAAATGATGTTTTTCATGTTGTATACACCGGACTTTTGACTAGAAATCAATCCTATACAACTGTTTTTAATATACTAAATGAATTAGCAATTAATCAATCGATACGGTTGTCTTTAGCAGGAAATATATCTTCCGATATTATTGAAGAAATAAAAGATAGATTTGCCAATATAGATGTAATATACAAAGGCTATTTGTCACACCGGGAGGCGATACACCTTATGAAAAGTGCTCATGTACTTTTAAATTTCATATTTGTAGGAGCGCAAACCCAAATGATTTCAGGAAAAATTTTAGAGTATTTAGCAACCGAAGTCCCACTACTTTCAATTGGGAAATCGGATTCAGATGCAGCAAAATTCATAGAACAAGGTTCTGCCTCAGTCATGTTTGAAGTAGAAGATACAGAATCAATTAGAGTTTTTATAGAGCAAGTACAAAGTAAAAAAGGAAGATTAAAAAATAAATTTCCTAAGATTGATCAATGGAGTCGATCAAATCTAACTCGACGTCTAATAGAAGAAGTTTTAAGTTAAATTTTATTTATAAAAATTCATTTCATCCATGTATTTCCAGGATTCAATAGGAATCAGTGGTCGAATATTTTCACCTTTTTTAATTGCTTTTCTTATTGCGGAGGAGGAGAGTTCAATTTTAGGAGCCTCTATTAGCTTTATTTTTGGATGATTTTCAAATTGTTTTGGAAGGGTACTTTCTGTTTTTCTAGGGTATACATATAACGCATATCTTTTTAGAATTAGCTCGTAATTTTTCCATTTAGGGAAACTGACTAAGTTGTCTTCTCCCATCAAAAGAACAAATTTCTTATCCGTATATTTTTCTTCCAAATGAATGAGTGAATTAATAGTGTAGTTGGGGGTAGGCAGTCCAAATTCAATGTCTGATGGCCTTAGTTTAGGATACTCATGGGTAGCTCGATAGACAAGTTCTAATCTGTGGTGGTTGCTAAGAATAGAGTCCTTTTTTTTCATAGGATTCTGAGGAGTAACTACCAGCCAAACTTCATCTAAATCGGTGGTTTCAGCAAAATGATTTGCTAGAATTAAGTGACCAATGTGAATTGGATTGAAGGTTCCAAAATAAAGACCAATTTTTTTCATAACCCAAAGATAGGTTTTTACTTAGGAATTAATGAAAGCTTGCACTTGCTGTACGACTTCATTTTTAGCCTTTTCTAAATCATCGTTTACAATAACAGCATCGAATTTAGGAGCAAAGCTTAATTCTTCCTCAGCACGATCTAAACGGGTTTGAATGGCTTCCTCTGTTTCAGTTCCTCTTCCTCGAAGTCTGAGCTCAAGATCTTTTTTTGACGGAGGTTGAATGAATAAAGCTAAAGTTTGCTCTGGATATTGATCTTTAATTCGAAGTCCACCCTTTACGTCAATGTCAAACAGAACATGTTTTCCTTCGTTCCAAAGGCGTTCTATTTCAGACTTTAAAGTTCCGTAAAAAACCCCAGCATAAACTTCCTCATATTCTACAAAAGCATTTTCTGAAATCTTTTGTTTGAATTCTGAAAGAGAAAGAAAGTGGTAGTCAGTACCCTCTATTTCTGTGCCTCTTAGCTTTCTAGAAGTTGCCGATATGGAAAATCCAAGAGGAATTTCTTGGGAAAGCAGATGACGGACCAAGGTTGTTTTTCCGCTTCCGGAAGGCGCAGAAAAAACAAATAATTTACCTTGTTTCATTTAGAGTACGTTAAGGAGTTGTTCTTTAATTTTTTCTAACTCGTCTTTCATTTGAACAACTATTTTTTGAAGTCCAGAATGATTAGCTTTAGAACCTATGGTATTAATTTCTCGTCCCATTTCTTGCGCTATGAAACCTAATTTTTTACCGTTCGGATTTTCTTGTGCCATTATTTCTTCGAAGTAATTCAAGTGGTTCGCTAACCTAACTTTTTCTTCTGTTATATCGTACTTTTCAAGATAGTAAATAAGCTCTTGCTCCATTCTATTTTGATCAATATCAATTTCAAGTTGGTCTAAAGCAGTTTTTAGTTTAACACTTATTTTTTCTTTTCTTTCGGGATCAATGGTAATTACTTCTTTGAGTAAATTGTTAATTATATTTAAACGCTCTATGAAGTCTTTACCAAGTGCAGCACCCTCGTTTCTTCTATATTCGTTAACATTTTTTAAGGCTGAAGAGAAAACCTCTAAAAGAGCATCTTTCTCTTCCTCTTTAAGATCTTCTTTTTCGGTTTTTAACGTATCGGGTAATCGAAGAGCCATCTTTAATAGTTCTGTTGTATCTCCGTCATGAATCCCTTTTAATTGAGCAATATAATTGTCAATAACCTCTTTGTTTAAAAGGTTTGAGTTTTGATTGCTATTCCCTTCAACATATACCGAAACATCAATTTTTCCTCTTGTAAGTTGTTTGTTCAAGAATGTTCTCATTTGAGGCTCAAGCTCTCTAAACACGTGAGGAACTCTAAAGTTTAAATCTATATTTTTACTGTTGAGGGTTCTAATTTCAACAGTCATTTTTTTATTTAAAACTTGAGTTTCGCTTTTCCCAAAGCCGGTCATTGATGTAATCATGCAGCTGCTATAATTCTTTAATTTTTATATTCCTAAAGGATACTTGATCTCCGTGATCTTGTAGTCCTATTTTTCCGGTTCTAAACGTTCCAAATTTTGGAGCATGGGTATAATTATAGGCTTCAGTATTTCCGAATTTAGAAGCTTTAACCAGTGCATCCCATTCTGGACCGTGAACTGCAAAAGTAACAATTTCTGTCCCATTCAATACCACACTTCCTTCATTCTTGTTGTGGTCTACAGTTAAAACTACATGATTCCATTCTCCCGCTGGGTTGCAAACATCTGCAGTTGGTTGTACCATATCATACAGTGCTCCTGCTTGATGAAATTTTGGATTTGCCTTTGCATCTGGATGTCTTTCGTTGTCAAGAACTTGAATTTCTGGACCTGTTAAATAAGGCTCTCCAAACTCTTCACTTTCTTTAACCCCCCAAAAAATACCACTGTTTCCAACTTCAGAGACGTTCCATTCTATAGATAGAACAAAGTTTGTGTATTCTTTATCGGTTACAATATTTTTACCTCCATCTCCATAGTTTCTATTTTCCTTTGGAGTAAATACCATTGAGTTATCAACAATTGACCACTGATCGCTCATTCCTTCACCGTTGTATTGGTGCCAACCGTTAAAAGTTTCTCCATCAAATAATGGAGTCCATTCTTGTGTAACTTCCATAACTTTTTCTTCTTGAGGTTTGTCAATTTTCTTTTTGTCTTGATTTCCTTTACAAGAAAAAAGACCCGTAGCAACGCATAGTATAATTAATAGATTTTTCATTTAATATATTTTATAAGTTAAGTATTTTTTTAAGTAATTCTGGATCTGTAGAACCACCAGCAAAGTCGTCGAAAACTTTCTCTGTAGCCTCAATGATATGGCTTTTAATAAAAGGCGCACCTTCTCTTGCCCCTTGTTCTGGACTTTTAATACAACATTCCCATTCCATAACTGCCCATACATCGCACCCGTATTCTGTTAGTTTTGTAAATATTGATTTAAAATCTATTTGACCATCCCCAGGCGATCGGTAACGTCCTGCTCTGTCAATCCAATCTCCATATCCACCAAAAGCTCCTTTTTTACCATTAGGTTTAAACTCAGAGTCTTTAACATGAAATGATTTTATAAATTCATGGTAGTGGTCTATGTAAGTTATGTAATCTAGTTGTTGAAGAACAAAGTGACTTGGATCATAAAGTATATTAACGCGTTTATGATTCCCTGTAGCTTCTAAAAATCGCTCAAAAGTTACTCCGTCATGTAAATCTTCCCCCGGATGAATTTCATAACACAAATCAACTCCATTGTCTTCATAAACATCTAGTATTGGAAGCCATCTTTTTGCTAATTCTTCAAACCCCATTTCTACCAATCCTTTTGGTCTTTGTGGCCAGGGGTGCCAAGTGTGCCATAGCAAGGATCCGGAAAATGTAGCGGAAACATTTAGACCTAATCTGCGACTTGCTATTGCAGCTTTTTTAACCGTTTCAATTGCCCATTGCGTTCTGGCTGTGGGATTATTTTTATAAGCATCAGGCGCAAAGTTGTCAAACATAAGATCATAAGCAGAATGAACGGCAACCAGCTGTCCTTGCAGATGTGTTGAAAGCTCGGTAATTTCTAATCCATATGAATTAACTTTTCCTTTGAGTTCGTCACAATAAGTTTGACTCTCAGCAGCTTTGTCTAAATCTATTAAAAAGGTTTCCCAAGTTGGTATTTGAATTCCTTTATATCCTAAATCTGCAGCCCATTTACACATTCCATCGAGTGTATTAAAAGGCGCTTTTTGGTCTACAAATTGAGCTAAAAATATAGCAGGTCCTTTAACTGTTTTCATAACTTATTATTTTATAAATCTACCCAGGTATTTCCATTAGCATTGGAGTCTAAAACTTTCTCTATGAAAAGCATGCCCCGAACTCCATCTTGAAGTGTTGGGAAAGCCCCTTCGTGGTGTTTTTCATTTCGAAGTGCTTTGGCAACTCCGTTATAAATATTACCCATAGAATCAAAAATCCCTTCTGGATGTCCGGGTGGAATTTTACTGCTTTCTAAAGAAAAATCTGAAAGATAACTATGTCCTGGTTTTAAAACTTGCATGGGGTTTGTTTCTGTTAAGTGAATGAGCTCATTAGGATTTTCTTGTCTCCACTTTAAGCTCCCTTCGCTTCCATAAATTTGAACAGTAAAGTTATTTTCTTCTGCGGTAGCAATTTGACTTGCTCGAATTACTCCTTTACAATATTCAGACATTCTAATTAGAACAGTTCCATCAATATCGAGAGGATTATCTTCATAGAGATAGTTGAGGTCGGCGAGGAGTTTTTTTACTTCCATTCCGGTTACATATTCCAACATGTCGAACGCATGGGTTCCAATATCTCCAATACAACAACTCAACCCTCCTTTTTTAGGATCTAATCTCCATACTTTAGAACGTTCCTCAGAGGAGTGAATTACAGGATTTATCCACCCTTGATAATATTGTAAATCTACTTTTTGGATGGTTCCTAAGACTCCTTTTTTAATCATGTCTTTCATTTGGCGAACCATTGGGTAACCCGTATAGGTATAGGTTACAGCAAAGACAGTTTGTTTTTCTTTCTGAAGTGCCTCAAGTTCTAGGGCCTCTTTATAAGTAGTCGTTAGAGGTTTTTCACAAATGACATTGAATCCACTTTCAAGTAGTTTTTTTGCCATGGGATAATGTAGGAAGTTTGGTGTTAAAACCGAAATTACTTCCATACGTTCCTCTTTGGGTAGCTTTAATTCTTCTTCAATTAGAACGTCAAAGCTACTATAAACTCTACTTAAAGGTACTCCTATTCGAGTTGCGAAACTTTTATTTTCATCTTCATTTGGATTAAAACATCCTCCAACAAGTTCATAGCGATCGAACATATTGGATGCGATCCTGTGAACAACTCCAATTAGGGAATCTCCTCCACCCCCTAAAATTCCTAAGCGTATTTTATTACTCAATATTATTCTTCTTTAAGTTCTATTTTTTCATCTTTAAAAATCACCATAAATAACACCATTACCCCAAGAGCAAATGCTGCTGGGATCAACCATATAACTTCCCAATTATGAGATTCGTCAGCTAGTATATATTGATCTGAAATTTTACCAGCAACCCAAAAACCAACTAACATACCCACTCCATAAGTTGCTAATGTGATGAGTCCTTGCGCGGCACTTTTAACTTTTTCCCCGGCTTTAAAATCGGTATAAATTTGACCTGAAACAAAGAAAAAGTCATAACATATTCCATGTAAAGCAATTCCAATAATCAACATAAAAGTTAACTCTCCTGCATTTCCATAGGCAAATAAGGCATACCGTATTGCCCATGCTAACATCCCGACTAAAAGTGTTTTTTTAAATCCAAATTTCTTAAAAAAGAAGGGTAGTAAAAGCATGAACAAGACTTCGCTTATTTGACCCAATGTCATTTTACCTGTTGGATTTTCCATCCCCAATTCTACTAAAAATGGATTTGCTTGTTGGTAATAAAATGCAAGTGGAATACAGATTAGAATTGAAGTTATAAAGAACATAAGAAAGTTACGATCTTTTAAAAGTTTTAATGCATCCAATCCAAGAATATCACTCACACTAACCGCACCTTCTGATTGTGTCGGAGGAGTTTTAGGGAGGGTGAAGCTGATGATTCCTAGTGTCAAAGAAGCAATAGCTACCATGGTAAAGGTATTGCTTAAGGCACCTTGACTGATTGATTCTGTCGAATCCCATTGGAAATAACTAATTAACAACCCTGCTATAATCCATCCGATTGTTCCAAAAACGCGGATTACAGAAAATTCTTTTGCTGGATCTTTCATTTGAAAGAAGGAAACAGAATTTACTAATGCAAGGGTAGGCATGTAAGCTACCATATAAGCAAAGACCAAAGGGTAGAAAGTGTCAAAAGAAGTAGCTTGAGACATGAAGTACATCAATGCAGCACCAATTAGGTGTAATACACCTAATATTTTTTCAGCATTGAAATAACGATCGGCTATAAGTCCAATAAAAAAAGGTGCAATTATTGCTCCCCAAGACTGAGTTGAAAAAGCCATTCCTGTTTCTGCTCCCGTAGCGTTTAAATTATTTCCTAAAAAAGTTCCTAAGGTCACAAACCAACCTCCCCAGATGAAGAACTGTAGGAACATCATTAACGATAGTTGAAATTTAGTACTTGTATTCATTATAATTGAAAATTAGTTAGCTTAATTCTTTTACTGATTTTATTAAAAGGTTTTTAGTTGCTATTATCCCTTCCTCTTCAGTTAATTTATCTCCTTCATATTCTACCCCAATATAACCATTAAATCCTGCGTTTTTAACAATTTGAAGCATTCGTTTATAGTCTGTGTTGGTTTCGTTCCCTTCAGCATCAAAGTTATGTGACTTTGCACTCACTGCAAACGCACGAGGCATCAGTTCCTCTACTCCCTGGTAACGGTCATACTCTCTAACACAATTAGCATCCCATCGCGCTCCACCCTCACGCTCTAAACAGAAGTTTCCAAAGTCTGGGAGTGTTCCACAATTTGGTAGATTTACATCGTTTATAACTTGCATTAATAAGCCGGCGTCTGAGGATAAATATCCGTGGTTTTCTACCAGGATGTTAATGTTATGTTTCGCTGCAAAAGTTCCAAGAGCTTTAAGGCTTTCTTTTGAGTATTCTGCCCAAGCTTCTTTATTATTAGTTCCAAATAAATTAATACGAATGGAATGACAGCCCAAAGCAGCAGCCGTTTCAACCCATATTTTATGATTTTCTACTCCTTGATTTCTTTCTGACTTAGATTTAACCGACAAATCACCTTCATCATCAATCATAATCAAGAGATTTTCCAATCCATGATTTTTAGCTTTTTCATTGCTTTGAGTAATGAAATTTTTATGAGCTGTAACTTTGTTTTTTGCCTTTGTAACGTCAGTGTATAATTGGCTCACATACTCCAAACCTTCAAAGCCGTACTCATGTGCTTTTTCGGCAAATAAATAAGGATTCATTCCGCCATTTTGTATAGCCTTATTAAGAGACCATTGTGCTAGAGATAATTTAAAGAAAGGCTCTGCCGATAACATTCCTCCTTTTAGATTTTGTTCTGTAAATAAGTTTTGAGCGGCATATGAACCGACTGTAGAGAGTCCAAATCCTGCTAAGGCAGTGTTTAGAATAAAATTTCTTCTTTCCATTTGGTAGTTATTAAAGGCGTTGTTTTTATTTAAATAGCTTTTACTTTAAAAGTAGTTATGTTCAATGGGATCCAATTACAACCTAAACTAAGCTTATTCATTATTTAATAGGTTTTTTAACGCTTATGATTGCATTATTTTAAAACGAAAACGTTTTAAATTACTTTAATGTTTAAATCTAGTTTAAAATATGACAAATTGATAATCTTTGTACCTATATTTAGAGAATATCAAAAATACTTTTGAATGAATACAAATGACAAGATAACCGAATTCGACGCAATTGTTGTTGGAACTGGAATAAGTGGTGGATGGGCTGCAAAAGAACTGACTGAAAAAGGATTGAAGACCTTAGTTCTTGAGCGTGGTAGAATGGTCAAACACGTTGAGGATTATCCTACTATGAATAAAGACCCTTGGGATTACCCTAATGGAGATGTAATTACTCAAGAAACAAGAGCACGTCAGCCAAAACAAAGTAGAACTGGATATACAACGAGAGAATCGACTAAACATTTTTTTGTAGATGACGTAGATCATCCATATAATGAAGTAAAACAATTTGACTGGTGTCGTGGATACCACGTTGGAGGAAGATCTTTAATGTGGGGTCGTCAAAGCTACCGCCGAGGTGATGTAGATTTCGAAGCAAATGCAAAAGAAGGGATTGCTGTTGATTGGCCAATTCGATATGAAGATATTGCTCCTTGGTACAGTTATGTAGAAAAACACGTAGGTATTTCGGGGGAAAGTTTATCCTTACCTCAAATGCCAGATAGTGTGTTTTTGAAGCCTATGGAACTAACTTGCGTTGAAGATCATTTGAAAGGCTCTATAGCAGAAAAATACACCGACCGTTTACTTACAATAGGTCGTGTTGCCCATATAACAGAAGGTACAAAACCAGGTGCAGGACGAATCAATTGTCAGTTTAGAAATCGCTGCTCAAGAGGATGTCCTTTTGGAGCTTATTTTAGCAGTAACTCTTCTACATTACCCATGGCAGAAGAAACTGGAAATATGACTTTGAGACCAAACTCAGTTGTTCATGAAGTGTTGTATGATCCAGAAACAAAACGCGCCTCTGGAGTGCGAGTAATCGATGCGGTTACTAAAGAAACAATTGAATTTAAAGCAAAAGTTATTTTCTTGTGCGCCTCTGCAGTTGCTAGTACTTCAATTTTGATGCAATCAAAATCAGAATATTTTCCAAATGGAATGGGGAATGCTTCAGGCGAATTAGGGCACAATCTAATGGATCATCATTTTCAAGTTGGTGCTCGAGCAGATGTTGAAGGTTATGACGATAAATATTATACCGGAAGAAGACCTAATGGTGTATTTATACCCCGTTTTAGAAACCTAGGAGGTTCATCGAATCAAAAAGACTTCTTAAGAGGATATGGATATCAAGGTGGGGGAAGTAGAGGCTCTTGGACCGAAAATGTAAAAGAAATGGCATACGGACCAGAGTTCAAAGAAGCTATTCTTAACCCAGGAGGTTGGACTATTGGTTTGAATGGATTCGGAGAAGTATTGCCTTATCATGATAATAAAATGACTTTAGATTATAACAAGCTAGATCAGTGGGGACTTCCAACAGTTACTTTCGATGCAACAATTCGTGAAAATGAATTGAATATGAGAAAGGATATGCAAAACCAAGCAATGGAGATGCTAGATAACGCTGGTTTTAAAAATGTTTCGGGATATGATAATGAATATCACTTAGGTCTTGGAATTCATGAAATGGGAACTGCAAGAATGGGACGTGACCCTAAAACATCAGTTTTAAATGGAAACAACCAGTTACACGAAGTGCCAAACGTATTTGTTACCGACGGAGCTGCAATGACTTCTGCAGGTAATGTAAACCCTTCTTTAACTTATATGGCTTTAACTGCCAGAGCAGTTGATTTTGCAGTTAAGGAATTGAAAAAAATGAACTTATAAAGATTAGATCATGCAAAGAAGAACCGCATTAAAAAATATTGGATTATCCTTAGGGGCACTAACACTCAGTTCAACAGTGGTTGGACTTTTTGAAAGCTGCCAGACTGGAACTGCTGCATGGCAACCAGAATTTCTATCCTTAGAACAAGCCGATTTAGTTGATAAAATTATGGATGTAATTTTACCAACCACTGAAAATATTCCTGGAGCTAAAGACTTGAACCTCACTCAGTTTTTAGATGGATATATGGCAAAAGTTTCAAGTCCAGAAGATAAAGAATTTACTCTACTGGGACTGCCTTTAGTTTCAAAGTTAATGCTCGAAGCTTCTGGTAAAAGTCAAGTTTCTGAATTGACAAGTCAAGACATTGATGATCAATTGAATCGTTTTTTAAGAGCTGATCCTGCAACAAAAGAATCACGTCAGAACGATTTAAATAGCTGGGCTGAGGCTTTAGAAAACGGAGAACAAATTTCTGTTCCAGAAGAAGGTGTTGTTCAAACAATGCTTAACAGCATTAGAGATTTATCTGTATTTGCCTTTAAAAACTCCGAATTAATTGGCGAAACGGTCCTAGCATACAGTCCTGTCCCTGGAGAGCAGCAAGGGTGTATAAGTGTTAGTGACGCAACTGGAGGTAGAGCTTGGTCTTTATAAAGTTCTAAAATATTCTGCAATCGATCGGGCTTCCTCTTTTGTAAGGTTCTGATTGATCATTTGAATGTTGTTGTACTCTTTTAATAAAGCCATAGCCGTAACATCTTTTTTCAGCATCTCGGTTGGGTTCAACATAATGTTCATTACCCATTCAGGTGCTCGTCTTTCATAGATACCCTTCATTGCAGGACCTATAAGTTTTTTGTTAGGTTTATGACAAGCGGTACACTTTTGTTTAAAAGTTGCAGCACCTTTTGCAGCAAGTTCGTTGTCTATACTTTCATTAAATTTTAATGAACTTATTGGACCAATTCCTTTATTAGATAAATCTATGGGTGTAGTGTTATTAGAAGTAACTGCTTTCGTTTTTTCACTTTGAGTACGATTGTACTCAAATCCTTTTTTCTTTTCTTCCGCGCTTCCACAGGAGGTTAGGGTAGCAACAAAGATTAATAATATTATTTTTTTCATTCCTTTATTTATAGTTTAAATATAAGGAGCATATATATGTTTTCCAACTACTGGATCATTTTCATTTCCTCTATTTTAAGTTGGGCAACACAATTTTCAATTTCCAAATCAAATAATAATTTCCGCTCACTTTTTAAATGATCCAACCAATGTGACTTTTTTTCCCAATTTTCATAAAGTATAAATACATTTTTATTATTGGTCTTCTGATGTAAATCACTATTAACACATCCTAGATCGGTAAGATTACCGTCTATTAATTTGAGTAATACTTTTTTTATTTTTTCAGATGATTTACCTTTTACTTTAATTCTAGTCAAAATAGTCAAATGTTTAAAAGTTATCATAATACAAAATTATTATACATAATATAATATATATTATTTTACCAAGCAATTTTTTTAAAAATATTATTAAACCTATACTGAGATTGATTCAACAGAGAACTAAAAGCGTTTTTGGCTCTATTGGTAAAATAATTTAAAAACTTTAATGTTGTGTGAAACGACAAGTAGTAGTTAATTCTTTTACTTTTCAACTATTAACAAATCAAATGAAGATATTTTAGACCCTTCAGTAAATATTTGAAATTTAAAAGAATTACCATTATGTACAAATATTCAAATTTCCTTACTAAAGAAATATCATGTGATAATATAATTTAGCAAGTTTAAAAAAGAGATAAAAAAACTATTGAAGATTGTATTATGATTAATATAATCATAAATCACAAAAAGACCTTTTGAGTTTCTTAGGAAGCTTATGATTTTTAAAATCTAATCCCGTTTAGTAAAGACATCTCCCTATAAAAAAATAATAAATAGTAAATTAGCTCTAGACTATATCTCAAATAAATTTCAATAAAACAGTCATAAGATTATAGAATTCAGTACATTTTGAGTGATTAATGTTAGCTTCATGAACTTGGCAGATGAAAAGTGAAAATATGAATAAGAAAAAAGGAATCATAGTATCTGGGTATTTTAACCCTATACACAAAGGACATATCGAGTATTTTAATAATGCTAAGACCTTAGCTGATGAATTATTTGTGATTGTAAATAACGATCATCAAAGAGCATTAAAAGGATCTAAAGAGTTTCAACAAGAACAAGAACGTGTTTTTATAGTTTCAAATATAAAGTCTGTAGATCATACTGTCTTGTCGATTGATGTAGACAGAACCGTTTGCAGAACCATTGAAAAAATTGCGCTACACTTTGGTTCGGAATATGACTTGAGTTTCGCTAATGGTGGAGATCAAAATAACAATACCATCCCGGAGAGATCCATTTGTAATCAAATGGGAATCACTTTAGTCGATGGATTGGGAGATAAGATTCAGTCAAGCAGCTGGCTCTTAAAAAAATAGAAAATAAAAAAACATTAGTCACAAAAACTAATTTTTAGTTTCTCCTTTGCGGTTTATTAACAAGCAGAAGAACTGCCATTAAAGAAGAAGCACAGATTAAAGAAACAGTGTCTCTTTGATGATAAAACCAAGAAGGTGGGTGAACAAATAATTAGAGAAAGCTGCGCTGCAAGAGGTTCATTAAACACCATTTCCTTAAGATATTTTAATCCAATTGGAGCCCATGACTCTGCATTCATTGGAGAATTGCCAATCAGAACCCCTCAAAATTTAGTTCCCTTTGTAACTCAAACTCAAGTTGGGCTTCGAGAAAAACTATCTATTTAGCTGTAATTTTGATAATTTTTATGGAAATTAAATTTGGCAAGTTGCCACAAAAGAGAAATTCTGCAACGCAGCAGGTAGGTTCTTGTTTTCATGATGTAGAACAGATTTTGGGGACTGTCATCTCAAAGGTACTAAAAATCAATAGCTTATTATTAGAGTGAGCACCTTAAAGATGTTTTTTAAATCGCTTATCTTTGAGTAAATAAAAATTCATGGAGTGCAAACTCATCTGTTCCGATATTGACGGAACTCTACTAGACGTAAATCGAAGTCTTTCAGTTGAAACTAAAGCAGCTGTTCAAAGTATTAGTCCCCAGATTCCATTTCTTCTCATTTCATCGAGAATGCCAAAATCAATGCGTATACTGCAAACCGAATTACGAGTAAGTAATTTACCTTTAATAGCCTATAATGGTGCATTAATACTTGATGGTTCTGGAAAGGTGTTGCAGAGTATTGAGGTTCCATTTGAAACAACCAAACAAATTTGTACCCATTTTAAAGATAGTAGCCTCCACTTTAGTTTATACAATAACGAAGAATGGGTGGTTCCTGCACTTGATTTTTGGGCAAAAAGAGAACAAAATAATACTAGGGTAACCCCAGAAATAGCCCCTCTTGAAAAAACGCTACAGTCCTGGGAAGAAAAAAAGCAAGGAGCACATAAGATTATGGCTATGGGAGAACCCTCTGAGTTGGATCAAATTGAACAGTTAATTTCAGAGCTTTTTTCGGATCAAATAAATGCCTATCGTTCTAAAGATACTTATTTAGAGATTTCTAATAATCAATTAGACAAAGCTTCTGCCTTATCTTTTTTATTATCCTCAGAATATCCAGATCTAACCCTGGAGGATGTAATGGCGTTTGGAGATAATTATAACGATAGGACTTTATTAGAGCAAGTTGGTCGTGGGGTTGCAGTTGCTAATGCAAAACCAGAAATACTAGCTGCAACACCTTTTCATACGCTTTCGAATCACGAGCATGGAGTAGCTGCTGCAATTGAACAATACTGCTAAGCTGTTTTAGGTTTTTTAGTTACCAAATAAACTCCAATAAACACGAGTACAGTGGCAGTACATTTTATTAGATCTAACTGATCATTTCCAGTATAGGTAGCAAATAGTATTCCCATAAGGGGTTGTAGGTACACAAAAGCACCCACAGTAGTTGGAGATAAAGTCCTCAAGGCATAAACATTGAATAAATAGGTGCAAAAGGTTGTTCCGACAACAACGAATGCCATTCGCCAAATAGCTTCGAAAGGGAGTATTGTCCAGCTTACCTCAGTAATTTCAGTGAATGTAATGGGGAGATTTAAGAAAAATCCTCCAAGAAACATCCATTTCATAAGGGTAATGGTTGAATACTTTTTAGTCAAAGGTTTTACTAAGACTAAATAGGTTCCGTAGCACATTGCATTTACAAACATCATGATGTTTCCTAGGGAAATATTAGGAGCGTTTAGCATTTCGTTATTCCCCTGAAGAATTAATAAAGCAGCTCCTCCAAAACCAATAAAAATTCCAGTTCCTCTTTTAATCGTTATTTTTTCTTTCAAGAAAATAGCTGAAAGAATCATAACCATGATTGGAGTTAAAGTAACAATAACAGAGCTGTTAATTGGGGTTGATAAACTAAGACCTTTAATGAACATGAGCATGTTGATGCACATTCCAAAAAGTGTAGCGATTCCAATTCTAAAAAAATCGGGACGGTCAATCTTCTCCGAAGGATAAAATAAACTAATTGACCAAAATAAGATCGTTGCGCCTACAACTCTGAGCATAACCAAGCCAAATGCGCCAATATAATCAGGCATTATTACTTTAGCTATGGTGTGGTTTAGGCCGTAAATTGTGGTGGCACCAAGAGCGGCTAGCAGCGCAAGGATTCTTTTATCCATGAATTGCTTTTTTTGCAGCCTCGACAGTTGCAACAGAATTCCCAATAAAAAGTTCTTGGTTGTAAATTAATACAGGTCGTTTTAAAAAAGAATAGTGTTCAAGAAGGAGGTTTTTCATTTCTTCTTCAGAAAGCTCACTAGCTTTTAATCCCCTTTTTCTTAATAATTGTGCTCTGCTATTAAAAAGTGCAGCGTAAGAATTTGTGCTTTTATATAATGTATCAAGTTGATCAGAATCAAGTGGGTTTTCCTTGATATTAATCAAAGAAACTGAATCAGGTAGGTCTATGGTTTTTATGATTCTTTTACAAGTATCACAGGTCTTAAGGAAGAAAAAAGTATTCATAAGGGATGTTATTCAGACAAAGAAAATCAATTTTTGTTAAATGCATTAAAAATATGGAGAAATCCTTCTAATCCACTACCTTTGAACCCAATAATGACCCTAAAATTAATGGAAAAGAAATTACGTTTTAATTCAAAAACAATTCACGGAGGCCAACAACACGATCCAGCCTATGGAGCTGTAATGCCTCCAATATATCAAACCTCTACTTATGCGCAAACTACTCCAGGTGGACACAAAGGGTTTGAGTATAGTAGAACCCATAATCCTACACGTCAAGCTCTTGAAAAGTCTTTGGCGAGTATAGAAAACGGAACACATGGACTTGCTTTTGGATCTGGACTAGCTGCTATCGATGCAGTTTTGAAATTATTACAGCCGGGGGATGAAGTAATTTCTACAAATGACCTTTATGGGGGTTCGTATCGATTATTTACTAAGATATTTGAAGGCTTTGGAATTAAATTTCATTTTGTAGGAATGGATCATGTTCAGTCAGTTGAAGATGCAATTAATTCAAACACAAAACTGATCTGGGTAGAAACTCCAACGAATCCAATGATGAATGTAGTGGATATAAAAGCAGTTTCTGCAATTGCAAAAAAACATACAATACTTTTAGCAGTAGATAATACATTTGCTTCTCCATACCTACAGCAACCTCTAGATTTAGGTGCTGATATCGTAATGCACTCTGCTACCAAATATATTGGGGGTCATAGTGATGTTGTTTTAGGGGCATTGATAGTAAATGATGATGATCTTGCGGAGCGACTTTATTTCATTCAAAATGCTAGTGGAGCAGTTTGTGGTCCAATGGATAGTTTTTTAACTTTAAGAGGTATAAAAACACTGCATGTTCGTATGCAGCGACATTCTGAAAATGGTAGAAAAGTAGCCGAGTATTTAAATAATCATCCTAAAATAGAAAAGGTTTTTTGGCCTGGGTTTGAGTCTCATCCAAATCATCACATTGCAAAGGCACAGATGAAAGATTTTGGAGGAATGCTTTCTTTTATTCCAAAAGGCGCAGACTTTAAAGCTGCAATAAAAATTATTGAATCATTAAAAGTATTCACTCTAGCCGAATCATTAGGAGGTGTAGAGAGTTTAGCAGGTCACCCAGCAAGCATGACGCACGCATCTATCCCAAAAGAAGAACGCGAAAAAAGTGGAGTTGTAGATTCATTAATTCGTTTAAGTGTTGGAATTGAGGATGCTCAAGATTTAATTGACGATCTAGAGCAAGCAATAGGATAAACGCTTTTCTGTATCTTTATACTCTAACAATTGTTTATGGAACTTCCTAACGGAAAAAAAATATACTTCTCATCCGACAACCATTTGGGTGCTCCAAATGCTGAAAGCAGCATTACAAGAGAGCGGGTATTTATTTCGTGGCTTAATGATATTCAAAAAGACGTAGGACAATTGTTTTTGTTAGGTGATCTATTCGATTTTTGGTTTGAGTATAAAACTGTGGTTCCAAAAGGATTTGTTAGAGTTCTTGGGAAGCTTGCAGAATTATCCGATCAGGGAGTAGAAATTCATTTTTTTGTAGGGAATCATGATCTATGGGTTCTCGATTATTTTGAGAAAGAACTTGGTTTTATTGTACATAAAGAACCGAAGGAGTTTAACATAAACGGCAAGAAGTTTTTTATTGGTCATGGAGACGGCCTTGGCCCTAAAGACCTCGGTTTTAAAAGAATGAAAAAAGTATTTACAGCCCCTATTTTTCAGTGGCTATATCGCTGGATTCATCCCGATATCGGAATAAAAATAGGCCAGTATTTGTCTCTGAAAAATAAAATGATTTCTGGTGACGATGATATTGTTTTTCTTGGTGAAGAAAAAGAATGGTTGGTGCAATATTGTCATAAAAAACAAGCAGAGGAAAAACGAGATTTTTATGTTTTTGGACACCGTCATTTACCACTGGATATAGCAATTACCTCTGAGGCACGATATATAAATCTGGGCGATTGGATAACGCATTTCACCTATGCAGAGTTTGATGGAACAGATTTAGAATTAAAAACTTGGGACTCCTAAAAGAATGATAGAAAAGAAAAAACTTGTTTTTGAGAAAACAGTATTAATTGGAGTAATCACAGCCAGACAAGACGAAGAACAGGCTTTAGAGTATTTAGCAGAATTAGCTTTTCTAGCTCATACGGCTGGAGGGGAAGTAATAAAACAATACACTCAAAAAATGACGCTTCCCAATCCCAAGACATTTATTGGAAGCGGGAAACTACAAGAAATTCAGCAGTTTGTAAAAGAAAATGAAGTTTCTACCCTTGTTTTTGATGATGAATTAACCCCTGCTCAGCAACGAAATATCGAGGAGGTTATGAAGTGTAAGATATTAGATCGAACTGGTTTAATCCTAGATATTTTTGCGCAAAGGGCTCAAACTAGTTACGCAAGAAACCAGGTAGAGTTAGCACAGTACCAATATCTACTTCCAAGATTAAAAGGGCTCTGGACGCATTTAGAACGTCAAAAAGGGGGAATTGGAATGCGTGGACCCGGAGAAACAGAGATAGAAACTGATCGACGTATAGTTCGAGATAAAATTGCATTATTAAAAAAGAAATTACTCGTAATTGACAAACAAATGTCGACTCAAAGAGGGAATAGAGGAGCCTTAGTTCGAGTTGCACTGGTAGGTTATACTAATGTTGGAAAATCCACATTAATGAATGCAATCGCAAAGAGCGAAGTGTTTGCAGAAAATAAATTATTCGCAACTTTGGATACCACTGTTCGGAAAGTAGTAATAGGTAATTTACCTTTTCTTTTAAGTGATACGGTTGGGTTCATAAGAAAACTACCTACTCAATTGGTAGAATCTTTTAAAAGCACCCTAGATGAAGTTCAAGAAGCCGATTTGTTGCTCCATGTAGTTGATATTTCGCATGCTAATTTTGAAGAACATATTGAGTCTGTTAATCTAATACTGTCAGAAATAAAGAGCCAAGATAAACCCACCCTTATGGTTTTTAATAAAATTGACGCATACAAACCTCTTGTTATTGAACCGGATGATTTAGTTACTGAAAAAACTAAATTGCACAATACGATAGAAGAATGGGAGCAAACTTGGATGTCTAAAATGAATGGGAATGCTCTTTTTATTTCAGCCACAAAAAAAGAAAACTTAGTTCATTTTAGAAAACAAGTCTATGCAGCAATTCGCGATATACACGTAACCCGTTTTCCGTATAATAATTTCTTGTACCCAGAGGGTCTGGAAGAATAAATAATCCCTAATTTTATTAAAAACCACCAAATGAGAAATCTGTCCTACGTTTTACTTTTATTCTTAATAATAGGCTGTGACTCCGAGAGCCCCTCAGTTTCATATGAAGAGCAAGTTAGTACTGCATTAAATCAGAATCCTGAAGTAAATCCATTAGAATCTACTTCTTTATTTTACCAGGATCTCTCATATGGTTCTGCGGAGCGGAATACATTTGACCTAATGGTTCCAAAAGATGGTGATGCAATCGGAATTGTTATTTTTTTCCATGGAGGTAGTTTTTTATTTAATGACAAAACGGATGCTTACCAAGAACCTTTTGCAGGTATTATAAATAACCTGTTGAATGAAAATGTGGCTTTAGTAAATGCTAATTATAGTTTTTTAAACAGTCCAAATAGTATGGGTTTAACCACCTCACTTTCCGACGGTACTTTGTTGTTAAACCACATCCGATCGATTGCTTCCAGTCTTGATTTAAACGCAAATAAAATCGTGTTGAGTGGAGCTTCGTCTGGAGCTGGAATTTCTTTGTGGAATGGACTTCAAGCAGATTATAACCAAGGTGTAGTGGGTATTGTTGCACTTGCAACTCAAAGCTCTTATAATCTATATGCTTGGGAAAACCTTTTTCCGAATTTAAGTGTAGATCAAATAACTCAAAATAGTCAAGAATTTCAATTGCTTTTTAATTTGTTCTATGGCGGGCCTTCGCCTACACAAGCACAGTTAGACGCGGTGGACTTTATTGAATTTATGGATCCTGCAGATCCAGAATTATATTTATACAATACCGCTGGAAACGAAGTTGTGCGATCAGATGGTTCTATAGATCTCGATGTTTTGTATCACAGCATTCGTCATTCCGATGCACTTAGGGCTAAGGCCATCCAAGAAGGATTTACCACCAGTGGAGCTTTTCAAGAAACCCCAGAGGCTTTTGTGTTGCGTAAGTTGAGGTAGTTACTCAGCCACCCTTTCTGAAAGTAACAAATAAATAGGAAAGTGGTCGGAATATCCTTTGAGTTGGTTTCCATTGATCTGAATTCTGTATGGGTATCCTTTATATTTTCCCTCTGGATTTCTCAGAAAAGGAGGGTTGTACACTCGGACTCCAAGGATATTCAATGAAGATTTCTTATTCCAATCAGGACTGGTTAGAAACTGGTCAAATAAAAACCACCGATCATTATAACCAATGGTTCCAATTCCTTTTTTGAAAAGGGGAGTCATCTGATTTTTGAAAATAATTTTATGATTCGAATGTGTTTATTGACTCTGGAAATTTAGATTTAAACTTCTATGGTACAAACCTATATTTTGCTTTTAAATATAATGGAAGTGGAAAAACTGCTCATGATGGTACCTATGAATTGGATGATTTTCGTATTTTTGAATCCCAACCCAAATAAAAACTATTGTTATGTCTTATGTAATTCAAAAAATTTTAGCCTTCATCGTTGAAATAATCAACATGATACTTCTGTTATTTTCATAGAATTATCATAATTTTTACTCCAAAGTATTTTTATTAATTACCGTCGCACTTGCTTGTGCTGTTGGTAAAATAGTTATGTCTGCTAAGGTTACATGTTCAGGAGCATTGATCATGAATAAAATAGTATTTGCAACATCTTCGGCTTGTAAAGCATCTAGTTGGCTGTACACAGCAGCAGCTTTTTCTTGATCCCCTTTAAACCGGACTTCCGAAAATTCTGTTTCTACAAGGCCAGGATGAATAGCACCTACACGAATTCCGTATGAATTAAGATCAATTCTTAAACCTTGTGTAAAAGCGTCTACCGCAAATTTACTGGCGCAATAGGCGTTTCCTTTTGGATATACTTCAATTCCAGCAATCGATCCAAGATTAATTATTTGCCCTTTTTTTCGAGTGGTCATTTCAGGTAATATAGCCTTAGTTACATACATAAGTCCTTTTACATTTCCGTCGATCATTGCGTCCCAATCGTCTAAATCTGCTCCAACAACGTCATCTAATCCATGTGCATTTCCAGCGTTATTTATCAAAACGTCTATGGGTTTAAATTCCTCAGGAATTTGAGCTATAGAATCAAAAACTGCTTCTCGATCACGAACATCAAAATGTAGTGTATGAACTTCAGTCGGAAGCTCTTTTTTTAAATCATTAAGTCGATGTTCTCTCCTTCCGCATAAAATTAAACGTGCTCCCTGAGAGGCTAAAAAAGTTGCTGTTGCTTTTCCAATACCGCTTGTAGCTCCGGTAATGAGTACTGTTTTGTTCATAATTATGGTACTTTATGCCCCCAACTAGCTTCTAGTAATAAAAACCAGTCTTGTATTTTAAGTTTAATTGATAACGCATCAACAGCGTCTTTAAGTCGTTCCTTTTGAGTTGTCCCAACAATAGGATGAATATTTGCAGGATGGTGAAGTAACCATGCTAATAAAATCTGATCTTCGGAAGCGTTGTATGTTGAACACATTTTTGACAGTAAGGGTTTAATGCGTTTGTTTTGATTATTATCTTCTTTAAAATAACTCCCTAAAGGGCTCCAAGCCATTGCTCCAATTTGGTTTATTGACATGTAGTTTAAGGTGTCGTCGAACATTGAATTAGATTGGGTTAATGAGCATTCAATTTGATTCCATTCAATCAGATTCTCAGAGCTTAAAAGACTCATTTGAGAAGCTGTAAAATTAGAGACCCCAAAACTTTTCACTTTTCCTTGGCTTTTAAGGTGATCGAAAGCTTTTGCAATTTCTTTTGGGTCCATTAATGGACTGGGCCTGTGAAGTAATAAGACATCTATATAGTCTGTTTTTAGGTTTTGAAGTGATTTTTCTGTAGACCAAATAATATGTTCAGCAGAATAATCATAGTGCTTAACTTCTAACGGACGCTGCTCGCTTGGGTATTGAATACCACATTTAGTTATGAACTGAACCTTAGATCGATCTACGTTACTTTGATTGAAAGCTTCTCCAAAGTCTGCCTCAGTAGTGTAACCACCATAGATATCTGCATGGTCAAATGTGCTTATTCCTAATTCTAAAGAATCTTCTATTAAGTTGCTCATTTCTGAGGTGGTGTAATTTTTCCCCCAAGCTCCCCAAGTCATTGTTCCAGCAATAATTTTCGAAAATGTATCCATACTTTTCATAATAAATGAATTTACATTTAAATTTAAACTTTAAACTGAATTTAGACCACTGTTTTTTCTAACTATTTTAACCAATTGTTAACAAGACTTACGTTTTAATTTTTCCATTTTTGTATACCAAAATTATTTAGAAGATCTTATGGAACATAACACCAAGGTAGATATTACCGCTATTAACGAAAAAATCGAAAAGGAAAGTGCCTTTGTCGATTTATTGACATTAGAAATAAATAAAGTTATTGTTGGCCAAAAGCATATGGTCGAGCGTTTATTAATTGGTCTTTTAGGACGGGGACATATTCTGTTAGAAGGTGTTCCAGGGTTAGCTAAAACGCTTGCTATTAATACACTAAGCAAAGCTGTTAAAGCAGATTTTAGTAGAATTCAATTCACACCAGATTTGTTGCCTGCAGATGTTGTGGGTACCATGATTTATAACATTAAAGACAATGACTTTTCTATAAAAAAAGGACCTATTTTCGCAAACTTTGTCTTGGCAGATGAAATTAACCGTGCTCCTGCTAAAGTTCAATCAGCACTTTTAGAAGCCATGCAAGAAAAGCAAGTTACCATTGGAGACACTACTTTTCCATTAAAACAACCTTTTTTAGTAATGGCAACTCAAAATCCGGTAGAACAAGAAGGAACTTACCCTTTGCCAGAAGCACAAGTAGATCGATTCATGCTTAAAACGGTTATCGATTATCCATCCATCGAAGATGAACAAATAATTGTTCGATCTAATTTAATGGCTACACAAGAAAAGATAAAACCTGTTGTTACTACAAAGCAAATTATTACCGCCCAAGAAACTGTTCGTTCCGTATATATGGATGAGAAAATAGAGAAGTATATTTTAGACTTAGTTTTTGCTACTCGTTATCCAGAACGTTATGGCTTAAAGAAAATCAAACCTTTAATCAGTTTTGGGGCATCTCCTCGTGGAAGTATTAACCTGGCAACAGCTGCCAAATGTCATGCTTTTCTTAAACATAGAGGTTATGTAATACCAGAAGATGTTCGTGCCATTGTATATGATGTACTAAGACACAGAATCGGTTTAACTTATGAAGCCGAAGCAGAAAATATAACTACAGAAGATTTAATTAGTCAGATTATTAATGAAGTTGAGGTACCTTAATTTTTATTTTAATTAATAAAAAGGAACGTTTATCTAAATGGACACAAAAGAACTTTTAAAGAAAGTAAGGAAAATTGAAATCAAAACAAGGCGCTTGAGTGATCATGTTTTTGGTGGAGAATATCACAGTACTTTTAAAGGAAGAGGAATGACTTTCAGCGAGGTACGTCAATACCAGTTTGGAGATGATGTGCGCGCTATTGATTGGAATGTAACAGCTCGATACAATGAGCCTTTTGTTAAAGTTTTTGAAGAAGAACGAGAACTTACTTTAATGCTTGTTGTTGATGTAAGTGGATCAGAGTTTTTTGGAACTGGAGAGCAGTTTAAAAGAGAGGTTTTAACTGAAATTGCTGCAACACTCTCCTTTTCTGCACTCCAAAATAACGATAAGGTGGGTATGTTATTATTTTCCGATCAGGTAGAATTATTTATTCCACCTAAAAAAGGACGCACCCATGTTTTAAGAATTATTCGTGAGCTTTTAGAATTTGAACCCCAAAGTAAACAAACCGATATTGGGAAAGCTTTAGAGTTTTTGTCTGGGATCTTAAAAAAGAAAGCAATTGTATTTTTATTATCCGACTTTATGGACGATTCTTATGAAAAAACACTGAGAATTACAGCAAAGAAACATGACTTAACAGGAATTCGAGTATACGATAAAAGAGAAGTAGAAATGCCTAATATTGGTCTTGTTCCTATGTTGGATAGTGAAACATTGAAAACTAAATGGATCAATACTACATCCAAAACGGTTCGGAAACAATATGAACTCGCACATCAAAAGCAGGTAGATGCTTTTGAAACCTTATTTAGAAAAAATGGTGCAGGGACCCTTCATTGTAGTCTCGAAGAAAGTTATGTGAAAAAACTCTTAAGCTATTTTAAAGCAAGAATATAAAGATGCAAACTAAATTAATTTTATTTTTTTCTGTTTTTCTGTTTTCATTTTTAAATGGATCTGCACAAATTTCAAACGAGATTATAGCGGCTATTGACTCAACAGAATATAAAATAGGAGAACAAATTGATGTTCGTTATCAAATTAAAGGGGATAGTCTTTCAGTAATTCAGTTTTCTGAAGAACCAAATTTTGCTCCTTTTGAAATTCTAGAAGTCTTTCCTTTAGATACAATTCAAGCTCAAACTAATTATTTATTTACCAAAAAGTATGCATTAATTCAATTCGATTCTGGAAATTATGTCATCCCAAGGCAGAAAATTCTTATAAATGGATTGAATGCATTTTCAGATTCGATTAATGTAAGAATAAATACAGTTGTAGTTGATACTCTTAAACAACCACTATATGACATAAAACCTCTGATTGCTTTGGAGCGAGGTTATTCAAAATTGATTAGACAAATATCGATCTCAGTTATTATCTTAATAATTATCGCTTTGTTGATATACTTAGGATTAAAATTTAAGAAAAAAAGAGAAGAGAAAAGAAAAGAAATACCTCCTTTTGATCGAGCCTTATTGGAGCTTAAAGCATTAGAAGAAGAACGTCCAAGACTACAAGAAGAATATAAAGACTACTATTCTAAATTAACCGATGTTGTTCGAAGATACCTTGAGGAAGAAGCGAACATAACCGCTTTAGAAAGTACCTCTAGAGAATTACTTAAAAAACTTGAATTACTAAAAGACGCAGGTAGGTTAGAATTAGATAGCGAGACTTTACGCTCTTTAAAACAGGTTTTAGAGAATGCTGATCTGGTTAAATTTGCTCTTTCTGCTCCTGAGTTTGAGATAGCAACAAGAGATAGAAGTTTGGTTGAAGATGTGGTTATAAAAACACAAGAGGCATTACCAGAACCTACACAAGAAGAGCTAGAAGCAACTGCAGCTTTTCAGAAAGCGCTAAAAATTAAAAAGCGTCAAAGACAATTAAAAATCGCTGGATTAAGTGCACTAGGTCTAGGAGTTGTAGCTCTTTTAATTTCTATTAAAACATTTGGTTTTGATCATATTAAGGACACCGTATTCCAATATCCAACAAAGGTTTTACTGAATAATCAATGGATTAATAGTCAATATGGGACTCCACCATTGCTATTAGAAACTCCGGAGGTTCTAGTCAGAAAAGCAAATACTCCAAATGGAATTACTGTTTTTTCTGCAGGTGACCCTTTCAATTCTGTCTATGTGGAATTAAGTTTTCAAGATCAAGAACCTCCAGAACAAGGAAAAGAAGAAACGGAAGAAGAACAGCAGCAAAAAACCCAAGAATTGATCAATGGTATTTTAAATTCCCTTCAAGAGAATGGAGCTACAAATATGCTTATAAATCCAGATCCTTTTTCTACAAAAGACGGAACAGAAGTAATACAATTGTCAGGGACACTAGATATAAAAGAAGTCGATCAAGATTATGTTCGTTGTAGAATTAGATCCATAGTTTTGCCTTTCAATCAAGCTCTTGTAGAATTGAGAATATTATATGCAAAAGAAGATCGTTACGGTAAAGAAATAGAAAATAGAGTAATAGAATCACTCGAAGTTTTAAAAGAATTATAACGTGTTTGAAGGAATAGAATTAGCGAATCCAGAATATCTGTGGTTGTTTATAACACTTCCACTGATTGTTGTATGGTACATATATAAGCGTAAATTTCAACAAGCAAGATTAACGATTTCATCAATTAAAGGTTTTGAAGGAGCACAATCAAAGTTGTCTTTTTTTCAACCCATATTGTTTGTCTTTAGAATAGGGGCTTTGGCCTTAGTTATTTTAGCATTATCTCGTCCTCAGACAGTAGATGTTTCTACAAGAACAAAGACCAACAAAGGAATTGATATTGTAATGGCAATAGATGTTTCGTCAAGTATGCTTGCCCAAGATCTTAAACCGAACCGTTTAAATGCATTAAAAGCGGTTGCTTCAGATTTTATAGATGATCGTAAAAGCGATAGAATTGGATTGGTTGTTTACGCTGGAGAAAGTTATACTAAAACACCGATTACTAGTGATAAAAGGATTGTTAAAAATGCGCTCCGAAGTATACGATACGATGGTGTAATCGATGATGGTACTGCCATCGGAATGGGATTGGCAACTGCTGTTAATCGATTAAAAGACAGTAGGGCTCAAAGCAAGGTTATTATTTTATTAACGGATGGAGTTAATAATTCCGGTTTTATAGAACCAAAAATAGCATCAGAATTAGCAGTTGAGTTTCAAATTAAAACTTACACAATAGGACTTGGAAGCAATGGAACAGCAAGAGCTCCAATAGGAATTTTGCCTGACGGTAAATTTCAATATGGATTAACAAAGGTTGAAATTGACGAAGCGCTATTACAAGCAATTGCCGATGACACAGGAGGATTGTATTTTAGAGCAACAGACTCTAAAAAGTTAAAAGACATTTATGAAGAAATTAATAAGTTAGAAAAATCAGAAATTGAAGAAATAAAGTACTACAATTACGAAGAAAAATATAGACCTCTTTTATTAATAGCCTTAGGGTTATTATTTTTTGAATGGGTTTTGAAAAACACAATTTTTAGAAGTTTTATATAATAATGTATCAATTAGACGCACCGATTTATTTTTATGTTTTTGGACTACTCCCTGTTTTGTGGGTCGGTTATATTCTTATATCTAACTGGAAAAAAAAGTCTCAAGAACGATTTGCATCTTCCAGATTAATGGAAGTATTGAGTCCAGAACGTTCTAGCTTTAAACCTTTACTCAAACTTGTATTAATCAGCCTTGGAATTAGTTGTTTAATTCTGGCACTTGTAAATCCTAAAATAGGAACTCAATTAGAAACTGTAAAAAGAGAAGGGGTTGATATTGTTTTTGCAATAGATGTTTCTAAAAGCATGCTTGCAGAAGACATTGCGCCCAACCGTATTGAAAAAGCAAAACGATTGGTTTCTGCTTTACTCAATCAGTTGGCAAGCGATCGAGTTGGAATTATTGCATATGCAGCACAAGCCGTCCCTCAGTTACCCATAACAACAGATTATGGAGCCGCTAAAATGTTTTTACAAGCGCTCAATACGGATATGCTTTCATCTCAAGGTACTGCAATAGATTCTGCTATTGATCTTGCAATTTCATATTTTGATGATGAAGATCAGACCAATAGAGTTGTCTTTATTTTATCCGATGGAGAAGATCATTCAGAGGATGCAATGGCCGCAGCAGAACGAGCAAAAGAAGAAGGGATCAAAGTTTTTACTTTTGGTGTGGGTACAGACAAAGGAGCTCCAATTCCTATCAAAAAAAATGGAATTGTTGAGTCGTATAAAAAAGATCAAGAAGGAGAGGTCGTAATTACAAAAAGGAATTCCGAGATTCTTGCATCAATAGCAGACATAGCAGAAGGTTTTTATACAGATGGGAATGATACCCAGGCTGTTTTAGAATTTGTTTCAGAGACTTTAAAGCAAATGGAGAAAAAAGAATTTGAAGCTAAAAAATTTGTGAGCTATAAAGACCGCTTTCAAGGCTTCCTTATTGCTGGATTTCTATTACTTTTGATAGAGATTTTACTTTTTGAAACTAAAACTAAGTGGGTTCTAAAATTGAACTTATTTAATGAAAATAATAAAGAATAATAGATGAAACTAAAAGAGCTAAACTTCTTGTTTTTGTTGTTTTTTTCAACCTTTATTTGGGGTCAAAATGAATCTGCCAATAATTTGGTTGTTGATGGAAATGAATCCTATAATCAAAAAGAATATATTGGCGCTGAAGTTCAGTACCGAAAAGCTGTTTCTATTGATCCCAATAAAACGGAAGCGCTACATAATCTAGGAAATAACAATTATAGAATTAAAGACTATGGTTCGGCTTCTCAACGTTTTTTTCAAACCCAAAAAAGTTCGGATTCAAAAGAAGAAAAACATGCTGCTTTTCATAATCTAGGAAATGTTTACATGCAACAAAAAGACTATACTCAAGCAGTTGAAGCCTTTAAAAATGCTTTAAGAAATAATCCTGGTGACGAAGAGACACGATACAATTATGCTCTTGCTAAAGAACTTTTAGAGAAAGAAAAACAAGAAAATCAACAAGATCAGCAGGACCAAGATAATCAAGATCAAGAAAATCAAGATCAAGATAAAGAAGGAGATCAAGATCAAGACAAGAAAAACGATCAGGGAGATAAAGAAGATCCAAAAGAGAAAGGAGAAGACGAGGATAAAAAAGATGGGAAAGATGGAGATTCTGAAGATGAATCGAAAGAAAAACCTAAGGATGATAAGCCTAAAAATCCTGAAAAAGAAGCAAAAGGTGATGAAAAGAAAAAACAACCTCCTAAACCTAAGCCAGGTCAAATTTCACCAGAACAAGTTAAGAGTTTACTTGAGGCAATGAATAATCAGGAGAAAGGTGTTCAGAAAAAAGTAAACGCCGAAAAGGTAAAAGGGGTGCCTTTAAAAACAAAAAAAGACTGGTAAATTCTTATGTTGAAGAAAATATTTTTAATATTATTTTTATTAGTTCTAGCTTTTAAACTAGAAGCTCAAGTAACCTTTAAAGCAAAGGTTAGTAAAAACCGAATGGGTTTAAATGAGCGATTAAAAGTAAGTTTTGAAATGAATAAGAATGGTGATAATTTCACACCGCCTAACTTTGAAGGGTTTCGTGTTGTAGGGGGACCAAATCAAGCAACAAGTAACAGTTGGATAAACGGTAAAAGAACATTCTCTAGATCCTATACATACTTCCTTAACCCCACCCGAAAGGGTAAGATTAAGATTGGTCAAGCTACAATCGAGATCGAAGGAGAAATATACAAAACAACCCCGGTCTCTGTCGAAGTTACGGAAGCGGTTGCTAAACCAAACCAAGGAGGGAATGCTGATTATATTGCAGATCAAAGTGTTCATTTAGTAGCAGAAATTTCAAATCCTAATCCATATTTAAATGAGGCAATAACGGTTGTATATAAATTGTATTATTCTCCTCAAGTGGGTATATCTAACGTTAATGAATTAGAAAGTCCGGGCTATGGTGATTTTTGGAGCAACTTGATTCCAATCAAAAAATTGGAAATGAAACAAGGGGTTTATAAAGGCACAACATATAATTATGTTACATGGCGGAAAGCAGTTTTATATCCTCAAAAGACAGGTAAGTTAACCTTAGAACCTCTTACCCTAAGTATGACTGTTCAGGTTCCATCTAACAGGCGTGATATTTGGGGGAGTTTAATCAATAGACAAGTTCCAAAAGTAATTACAGCTGGAAAAAGAACAATTAATGTTAAGGAGTTACCTGAGGAAGGAAAACCAATCGATTTTAATGGAGCTGTAGGTGATTTTGATCTGAAATTTGATTTAAATAAAGATGTTTTAAAAGCTTCAGAATCTTTTCAAGCAACTGTAAAAGTTTCTGGGAGGGGTAATTTAAAATTATTTAATTTACCTAAAATCAATGTGCCTGCATCTCTAGAAGTTTATGAACCAGAACACACTGAAAACATAAAAACAAACTTACTGGGAATGAAAGGGAGTATTCAGGATTCCTATACAATTGTTCCAGAGTTTCAAGGAAATTATCCAATTCCTTCAATTTCATTTTCATTTTTTGATCCAAATAAGAAACAATATAAAACTTTAGTTTCAGAAGAATATATGGTCAATGTTAACGAGGGGCCTATAAAAGGTGGTGTTGTTAATCCTAAAGGATCCTCTTTGGTTTTAAAGCCAACTTTAAACGAAGATCAATTTGTATTTATAGCTTTAGAAACAGAATTTAAATCCATAAGTTCTAGCATGCCATTTTTTGGAAGTAGAAATTTTTATTTTATTCTAATTTTCCCTTTTGGACTTGTTTTTTTACTTTTTGTATGGCTCAAAGCACAGCAAAATAGATCTAAAGACCCAATGACTTTAAGGCAAAAATCAGCTAATAAATTGGCTCGAAAATACTTGAGTTCTGCCAAGAAAACACTAGGAGATAAGGAATTGTTTTACAACTCTTTAGAGCGAGCCCTGCACAATTATTTAAAAGCAAAATTACATATTGAAACATCAGAATTTAGTAAAGATAAAATTTCAAGTTTACTAAGAGAAAAAGAGGTAGATTCTTCATCAATTAAAGAATTTAATAACATTCTTAAATCTTGCGAAGCCGCACGATATGCACCTGCGACTTCAGTTAGTATGCAAGAAGACTTTGATCGAGCTTCAAAATTAATTTCAAAAATGGATAAACAGTTATGAAAGTAATATATTCTTTTATCGCATTTATTTTCTTTGGTTTTTTGTCATCTGCCCAAACTCCAGAAGCACTTTTCGACACAGGGAATAACTTGTATAATTCAGGTTCCTATGAAGAGGCAATTGAAGTGTATGAACAGATTTTAGGATTGGATATTCACAGCCCTGAGTTATATTTTAATTTGGCAAATGCATATTATAGAATCGGAAAAGTAGCTGAGAGTGTTTTTTATTTTGAAAAGGCAAAACTGTTAGATCCAGAAAATAAAGACATCGACATTAATTTACAATTTGCTAAGAATATGTCAATGGATGCAATTGAAATGCTTCCAGTGAGCTTAGGAGATCGAGTTATTAATTCAATAACATCTTTGTATTCTGTTTCTGCTTGGGCAAAAATATTAATTGGTTTGTCAATAATTTTATCACTTCTTTTTTCGCTCTATCTACTAAATTCAAACACAGTATATAAACGGATTTATTTCACTTCTTTTTGGTTACTTATGGGTGTGTTTATATTTTTATTTACGCTGACTTATTCAAGAAATGAAGAGAAGATAAATCAACGTTTTGCTATTATTTTTGATACTCAAGTTAATATTTTGGGGGAACCAAATGATCGCTCGGAGGTGTTATTTATTTTACATGAAGGAACAAAAGCTGAGGTGCTTGACTCGCTAGGTAGTTTTTATAAAATTAAAATAGCTAATGGTTCAGAAGGATGGATTGAAACTTCTTCGTTGAAAACTTTAAACTAGCTTATTTGGGATTAAGTCTTTTTTCCCTAGCACCCATTCCAAGACCTCACTTCCAATATTTTTTATAGGGCCATAAAACTTAGAATCTGCAATAATATCTTCTTCCATAAAGGTAAATAAAAAGTCGAATTGATCTAAGATTAAGGCTACACCACTTAGAATTAATACGTATTTTAAGGCTCCAAAAAAAGCTCCAAAAATCCGATTTAACCCTCCAAGAGCTGCCAATTTCAATATTTTTGTTAAAAACTTAGCGAGTAAATTTACCCCAATAATGATTCCGATGAAAGTAATAATAAACATTACTCCAGCAGGAGGGACTTGGTTTAAGTCAATATATTGTCCAACTAATTCTCCAACACGAGTAGAAAACAATAAAGCACCAACTAGCCCTAGTACTAATGCAATTAAAGAAGCTGCTTCGACTATAAAACCTTTAGAGAATCCTTTTACAGCCCCAAATAGTACAAGGCCAACTATGGCAATGTCAATGTAATTCATGTTTCAAATATAGATATATTTTTGAGTCTATGTGCCTTCCCTTTTTATGAATGCTTTATCTTTGTGATATGCAAAAAGCATCAGTGAAAAACCAAGAGTTAAAAGAACAGTGGGATGAACTTGTTTCAATTCTAACGGAACGCTTTTCTGAAACAGAGACCATCGATATTGAGGGGATTCTATATTTAGTTGGACTACAGGAGTTAGGTCAAGTTCATAAGCGTTTTAAGAAAGAAGATAATGTGGATATAATCCATATCGGGATTTGTTCTGTTTTAGAACCTTTTGGGTATTATGCCTTTGATTATTTCGATGATGATCGTTGGCCTCATTTTAAATTATTAGAAGAATTACCTCCATTGAAACCAGGAGAACAGAGTATTTTAATGAAAGAAGCTGTTGTGTATTACTTCATCCAAAAAGGATTAATTCAATAGTATAATTCGTATTTTTACAGCATGATTAAAACCGTTAAAGAACATCTTGCAAAAGTCGCAGAATTTGCTGCTACTGATCTTGAAGCAATAGAACAATTTAGAATCCAATATTCTGGAAAAAAAGGGATATTAAATGATCTTTTTGCAGCCTTTAGAGAGGTTCCAAATGAAGATAAAAAAGAGTTTGGTCAGGTTTTAAACCAACTAAAAACAGCGGTTGCAGAAAAAGTTGAAGCTTTAAAATCATCTCAATCCTCTAATACAAATTCAGGAGTTTATGGGGATTTATCTCGACCTTCATTTCCACTAGAATTAGGAAGTCAGCACCCATTAACGGTTGTAAAAAATCGAATTATAGATATATTTTCTCAAATTGGTTTTAATATCTCAGAAGGTCCCGAAATTGAGGATGATTGGCATAACTTTACAGCTTTAAACCTTCCTGAATATCATCCAGCAAGAGATATGCAGGATACCTTTTTTATTCAAACCAACCCTGATATCTTATTAAGAACGCATACCTCTTCGGTTCAGGTTCGTTATATGGAAAACAATGCGCCTCCGATTCGAACCATTTCTCCTGGGCGTGTATTTAGGAATGAAGCTATTTCGGCACGTGCTCATTGTATTTTTCATCAAGTAGAAGGGTTATATATTGATAAAAACGTTTCATTTGCTGATTTAAAGCAAACACTAAGCTATTTTACTCAAGCACTTTTTGGGAAGTCTAAAATACGTCTTAGACCTTCTTATTTTCCTTTTACGGAGCCAAGCGCTGAGGTTGATATTTATTGGGGCCTAGAAACGGAGGTTGACTATCGGATTACTAAAGGAACGGGATGGTTAGAAATTATGGGTTGTGGAATGATCGATCCAAATGTTCTTAAAAACTGTGGAATTGATCCGGAAGAGTATTCTGGTTATGCTTTTGGAATGGGTATCGAACGTATTGCCATGTTACTTTATCAAGTAAGTGATATCCGCATGTTTTTTGAAAATGATGTTCGTTTCTTAAAGCAATTTAAATCAACTCTTTAGTCGAGTTTCTTCGTTAATTTTTCGAAAATTTTATCGGGTCTTTTACCTTCATATAAAATAAGATATACAGCTTCTATAATCGGGGTGTTTGTCTTAAACTGCGAATTAATAAATCGAGCAGATTTACTTGCGTAATATCCTTCTGCAATCATATTCATCTCGATTTGAGCTGCCTGTACAGTATATCCTTTTCCAATCATATTCCCAAAAGATCTATTTCGGCTAAAAACAGAATACCCAGTTACTAATAAATCTCCTAGATAAGCAGAATTATTTATGTTCCTTTTCATTTTATGAACATCTTTAATAAATCGCTTTGTCTCACGTATTGCGTTACTCATGAGTACGCTCTGAAAATTATCTCCATAGCCTAAGCCATGTGAAATTCCAGCTGCAATTGCATAAATATTTTTAAGCATCGCTGCATATTCGGTTCCGATAATATCGTTAGAAACTTTGGTTCGAATATATTTAGTTTTAAGCATAGATGCTATACACTTAGCATAGGTTTGATCTTGGCAGGCAACCGTTAAATAGGAAAGTTTTTCCATAGCAACTTCTTCGGCATGACAAGGTCCGCATACAACCCCAATTCGGTTGATAGGTACTCCATAATCTTCATTAAAAAATGTCCCGGGAATCTTCATGTTTTCAGGAATAACTCCTTTAACTGCAGAGACTACGATTTTATCTTTCAAGGAAACGTTTAGTTTTTTAAATTCATCCAATATAAACGCAGAGGGTATTGCAACTATTATAATATCTGCATTTTTAACAACAGAATTAATGTCCGAGCTAATAGCTAAACGTTTAGTTTTTAGTCTAGTTGAGGTTAAGTAATTAGGGTTGTGATTATATTTTTCAATGAATTCTTTATTTTTTTCATTTCTAATATACCAACCTACTTTCCTTTTGTTTTCTATTAAAATCTTGATTAGTGCAGTCGCCCAACTTCCCCCCCCAAGTACTGCAACTTTAAGTTTAGCTTTTAGAATAATGGGTTTGATTTCTGGCCTTTTGCTTGTTGTCATAAGGATGTGTTGAAATGTTTTTTAAGTTCTATTGAAACCAAACATTCCAAGGAATTCTTGAAAGAATTAAAAGAAAACCGAGCGTGTAAAATATACCAATCCGAGAAAATTTCTTAGCATCTAAAGATTGGCGTTTGTGCATTGACCATCCCATCGTAATTAGTACAATTGCTAATAGGTTAATGGTAGGGTGTTCAACTAAATATAAACGAGCTGTGTTGTCCTTCATAACTTCTCCAACTCCATTATCCCATTGACTAAGTCTTGGAGAAACAAAATATAATATCAATCCAATTAAAAACTGAATGTGTGAAGTGATTAACACAAATAAAGATCTTCTAAAATCGGTAGAGTCAAACGTTTTTTTCTTCGCAATCCCAACCAAGGCATTAGCAATAGCGAAAACTAAAAGGAAAAGAACAATTACAGCCCAATAGGAGTGTGCAGTTTTTAGGAATGAATACATTTTTTAATGTTTTATGATCCTGTAAATATAATAAATCTTATGGTTATAAATCGAATTTAATGCCTTGAGCTAAGGGTAAATCATTGGAGTAGTTTATGGTGTTAGTTTGTCTTCTCATATATACTTTCCAGGCGTCGGAACCACTTTCTCTTCCACCTCCAGTATCCTTTTCTCCACCAAAAGCTCCACCAATTTCAGCTCCAGAAGTACCAATATTAACATTGGCGATCCCGCAATCACTTCCCCAGTGAGACAAGAAAGTTTCTGCCTCCTGCAAATTTTGGGTCATTATTGCAGAGGATAACCCTTGTTTTACATTGTTTTGTAATTCGATTGCATGTTCTATGGATCCCGAATACTTAATGAGATACAAAATAGGGGCAAAAGTTTCTTTTTGTGCCATCTCACTAGAAGGTTCTACTTCTGCAATTGCAGGTTTAACATAACACCCGCTTTCATAACCAGTTCCCGAAAGTAGGCCACCTTCAACAATCCATTTACCACCTTCTTTAGTTATATTTTTTAAAGCTTCTAGATAGTTTTTTACAGAGTATTTGTCAATTAAAGGTCCAACATGATTTGAAGAATCTAAAGGGTTTCCAATTTTTAATTGACTGTATGCAAATTTAATTTTTTTGGAGACTTCGTTGAACACAGACTCATGAATTAATAGCCTTCGAGTCGATGTACAACGTTGTCCAGCAGTCCCAACGGCACCAAATACCGCTGCCAGAAGTGTTGTTTTAAGATTTGCATCAGGGGTGATGATGAGTGCATTATTTCCTCCTAATTCAAGTAATGATTTCCCAAGTCTAGCGCCAACTTTTGCAGCAACTTTTCTACCCATTTTTGTAGATCCAGTAGCAGATATCAAAGGAACTCTTCTATCTTCCGATAACCATTGTCCAACTTCAGCACCCCCATTTATTAAACAAGAAATTCCCTCAGGCATATTATTTTTTTTGAGTATGCCGCCAATTATTTTTTGACAAGCGATAGAACATAGTGGTGTTTTTTCACTAGGTTTCCATACCGTTACATCTCCACATACCCATGCTAAGGCTGTATTCCAAGCCCAAACTGCGACTGGAAAGTTGAAAGCTGATATAATTCCAACGATACCCAGTGGATGGTATTGTTCATACATTCTGTGATTTGGTCTTTCAGAATGCATCGTCGTCCCTTGAAGTTGTCTCGAGAGCCCAACTGCAAAATCACATATGTCTATCATTTCCTGAACTTCTCCAAGACCTTCTTGAAGCGATTTCCCCATCTCAAAGGACACTAATTCACCTAGAAGTTCTTTTTTTTCACGTAACGAATTTCCGAATTGACGGACTAAATCGCCCCGGACTGGAGCTGGTATTTTTCTAAACTTTAAAAAAGCTGCCTCAGCAGTATTTAATACCTTATCATAATCTTCTAATGTTGCTGTTGAGACAATTCCTATTTCGGATCCGTTTACAGGTGAAATTGATTTTATACTAGTTCCTTGAGCAAACCAATTGACTCCTGTAGAACATCCTAGTTGATTCGTTTCGATTTCTAACTTTTTTAAAAGAGATTGATTTGATTTGGACATGGTTTTCAATTAATTGTTTATTTATTAAATGTAAAGATTATTCCTAAAATGGAATCATTTGCGAGGATAATAAAATGATTTTCTATCTTACAATGATTAATCAAATTTCTATAAAACATGAAAGAAGTATTAAAGTTAGTGTTCGTATTGTTCATTGTAAGTTGTACAAGTGTAAAAGGCCCAAACCAACCTACCTTTGGTATCGTTATACATGGAGGAGCTGGGACTATTTTAAAAGAAAATATGACTCCCGAAATGGAACATGCATATGAAAATAAGTTAGCTGAAGCAATTTCAGTAGGACATAAAATTCTTAAAGAAGGAGGAAGCAGTCAAGAAGCAGTAGAAAAAACAATTCATGTTATGGAGAACTCTCCTCTTTTTAACTCTGGAAAAGGAGCAGTTTTAACGGCCGAAGAGTCCATTGCATTAGACGCATCATTTATGAATGGTAATACCCTAGATGCAGGTGCTGTCGCTGGGGTTAAACACATCAAAAATCCGATTAGTGCTGCCATAAGGGTAATGAAAAATTCACCCCATGTTATGTTAGCGGGAGAGGGTGCAGATTATTTTGCTGCAAATCAAGGATTAGATACAGTTCCAGAATCTTATTTTATTACAGAAAATCGGTTAAATGATCTTAGAAGAGTTAAAAAAAGAGAATCTGATCAAAAGGTTTCAATTAATCTAATCGAAGAACAGTACTTTAAGAATCAACGTATTGGTACCGTTGGATGTGTAGCTTTAGATTTACAAGGTAATTTATCGGCAGGAACTTCCACAGGAGGAATGACTAATAAAAAATGGGGACGTATTGGAGATGCACCAATAATTGGAGCAGGTACTTATGCTAATAATGCAAGTTGTGGTGTTTCTGCGACAGGTTGGGGAGAGTTTTTTATCCGATCAGTTGTTGCTCATGATATTGCTGCGCTTGTAGAGTACAGTGGGCTTACAATAAATGAAGCTTCAAAAAGAGTAATGAAAAAAGTAAAAGATCTTGGGGGAGATGGTGGTGTCGTTGTTTTAGATACTAAAGGAAATGTAGCTATGGAATTTAATACTCCTGGAATGTATAGAGCTCATATGGATTCTGATGGAAATCTTGAGGTTAAAATTTATAGAGATGAATAAAATTAATACCCCCTATTATGCTGTTATTTTTACATCTAAATTAAATAAGAAATCTGTAGGCTATGAAGAAATGTCCCAAAAAATGTATGATTTAGCAAAAAATCAAAAGGGGTTTATAGGGTTTAAAAGTGTGAGGCAAGAACTTGGAATCACAATAAGTTACTGGAAAACTCTGCACGACATTACTTCATGGAAAAATAACTTGGAACATAAAAAAGCTCAGAACAAAGGAATTAATGACTGGTATGCATCTTACGAAATTGAGATTTGTTTAGTAGAGAGATGTTATTCTTTCAATTAATCTTTTTAATGTAATTTTCAAAATTCTAAATGTATAAAGCCACTTATTAATGCTATCCCTCCAATTTGACTCTTATGTATTTTAAACGAGGGGCTTAGTGGGTTTTGAGAAACAATTAGATAGGTGTCTTCACTGTTTTTTTGAACTTTATTAAAGAGAATTTTTTGTTCTTTGGTTAAAATAAGATGTGGTTTGTTATTATTTAAAGAATCATTTTCCCTTAGTATTTTACAAGCCAAAATATCTCCTTTATTGTATTTTGGAATCTTAACATTTGAATCATTTTGAATTAAAAAATCAACATTTATTTTTTTGAAAACAGGGATGTCAAAGTAGGATATAATGTGTTCCGTCATTAATGACGACTTGTTTTCTATAAAACTGTATATACCTTCTTGATTTATAAGTGGAATACCTGTTTTCCTTTCATAATTTATTTCTTTTTCCTTGAACTTATTTAAATGGATGTTAGATTCATTTTTATCTAGTACAATAGATCCTTTGCCAGTCAAAAGCCAATAATAATTAAGATTAGGATAAGAGTCAATTATTTTCTCGATCCATTTACTCTGAATATTTGTATTGTTTTTTAACGCTTTACGTATAACCCCCGGACTGGCTCCAATAGTTTTTTCGAATGAATTTACTGATATCCCTTCAGTTTTTATATACTTACCGATTCTTTCAATCATGTATTTTTGTAAAAAACCTTAGGATAATTATCCTAAGATAAAAATTATCAATATATTTAAATATATAATAATATGAAATTAAGAAAATATTCCAAAAAATATATATTATTAAAATATAGTTTTTTTGATACGTAATAAGTGTCTATATTTTTGAGGTTATTTGTTTAGTACTGCCCTTAATCTTTACATTTATGAATAAAAAACAAATAAACGAATTCGAAGCTTTAAAAATTAAAGTAGGAAGAGAGCTAAAAAGGCTGAGAATACAATCTGGATATAGAAGCTATGAAGTCTTTGCTTGGGATAATAAAATTAGTCGTATTCAATATTGGAAGATGGAAAAAGGAACAAATTTCACTCTAAAAAGTTTATTACTGGTTTTAGACATTCATAACCTTAAAGTTGATCAGTTTTTTAATTCCCTTTACGAAGAAGATGATAAATAAGAGTTGTAGAACTCCTTCTTGCCTGTAACCTCCTCATCTATCCAGGGAGGTAATTCAATCGCTTCAGTTTCTGATTGTAATTCTACCTCTGCAAGAACTAAACCTTTGTGATCTGCTTCAAATTCATCAACTTCGAATAACACACCTTTAAAGTAAACTTCAAACCTTGTTTTTTTAATAACTTTAGGTAAACACAATAAGATTAATTCATTTGCTTCTTGAACAGGTATTTCCTTTTCCCATTCATAACGACTTAATCCATTTCCAGAAGAAACACCCTTAATTGTAATAAATCCTTTGTTTTCCCTTATTCTTATTCTAACAGTTCGTTCAGGGTCCTTGGATAGGTATCCTTGTATTATTTTGGTTTTTTTATGGGATTGTTCTTTAAATAAAGAAGAGTTTACCAAAAACTTACGTTCAATTTCTATCATTTAAAAATCCAGTGTTTTATTACAGTTTAAAGATATGTAATTTAGCATATGGAACATGATAATCTAGTTCGAAAAATAATACACATCGATATGGATGCTTTTTACGCATCTGTCGAACAGTTAGATAATCCAGATTTAAAAGGAAAAGCGATTGCTGTAGGTGGAGCTTCGGACAGAGGTGTTATTGCTGCTGCAAGTTACGAAGCTAGAGAGTTTGGGGTACGAAGTGCTATGAGCGGAGTAGTTGCTAAAAGAAATTGTCCGGATTTAATTTTTGTTAAACCCCGATTTGATCGATATAAAGAAGTGTCAAAACAAATTAGGGCAATCTTTTTAGAGTACACAAATTTAGTAGAACCCCTATCACTAGACGAGGCTTATCTTGATGTAACTCAAAACTCAAAAAATGCATTTTCAGCTACATTGCTAGCAACTGAAATAAGAGATAAAATTAAAAAAAAAACAGGTTTAAATGCATCAGCAGGAATTTCTATAAACAAGTTTGTTGCTAAAGTTGCAAGTGATTTTAATAAACCAAATGGTCAGAAAACAGTCCCTCCAGAAGAAGTTACTACTTTTTTAGAATCTTTAGACATAAAAAAATTTCACGGTGTTGGAAAGGTTACTGCTAAACGAATGTATCACTTGGGGATATTTACGGGTAAAGATTTAAAAGATAAATCCGAGTCTTTTTTAACGGAGAATTTTGGTAAATCAGGCAGCTATTATTTCAATATCATACGCGGTATTCATAATAGTCCGGTGCAGCCAATTCGACTTCCTAAATCTATTGGAGCGGAACATACTTTTAGAGAAAATTTGACCAGCGAAGTTTATTTGTCCCAGCAAATAGAAAAGATTGCCCTAGAATTAGATAAGCGAATTAAGCGTAATAAATATTCCGGTAAAACAATTACTCTAAAGATAAAATATTCCGATTTTGTTCAACAAACTAGAAGTAAAACTCTTCCTTTTTATATTTCCGACAAGAGCATGTTAGTCGAGCATGCCCTTCAGTTATTATATCAGGAAAAGCTTCAAAATTCTGTAAGGTTAATTGGAATAACAATATCCAATTTAAATACTTCAAATAAAGAAATTGAACGATCTAAAGAAAAAATGGAAATCCAATTAAGTTTACCTTTTTAAATCAAAGAAACACGAAGTGTGTTTACCATTCCCTTGTCAACGATTGGCATAGCCGCTAAATTAATAAGCATATCTCCCTCGGTGACAAATCCTTCTTTTTTTGCAATGTTATTTACTTCTTCAACTGTGTTGTCTGTACTTTCAAAACGGTCGTAATAGAATGCTTTTACTCCCCAAAGTAAATTAAGCTGAGACAAAATACGTTTGTTAGAAGTAAAAACTAAAATAGTAGCCGATGGTCTCCATGCAGAAATTTGAAAAGCTGTGTATCCACTATTTGTTAAAGTACAAATTGCTTTAGCATTTATTTCATTTGCCATATTTGCAGCATGATAGCAAATAGATTTCGTTATGAATCTTGGAGTTCTTATGTTAGGTGGGTTTTGAGGAACATTAATGAGTGGAGAATTTTCTACACTTTTCAAGATTGATGTCATTGTTTCAATTACTTCTACTGGATACGATCCGACAGAGGTTTCTCCAGACAGCATAACTGCATCAGCTCCGTCCATAACAGAGTTAGCAACGTCATTTACTTCTGCTCTGGTTGGGGTTAAACTATCGATCATGGTTTCCATCATCTGGGTTGCAATAATTACAGGAATTCTAGCTTTTTTTGCTTTTAAAACTAAGTTTTTCTGAATTAAAGGAACTTCTGCAGCAGGAACTTCAACACCTAAATCACCCCTTGCTACCATTAACCCATCGCAATATGCAATGATCTTATCTATATTTTCGATTGCTTCCGGTTTTTCAATTTTAGCAATAATTGGAATTTTGTGATCCGAATGTTCATTAATAAGATCCTGTAGTTCAATTAGATCTTCACTATTTCTTACAAAAGATAGGGCGATCCAATCTACTTTTTGTTTAATTGCAAAAATAGCGTCTTCTATGTCTTTTTCTGTTAAGGCAGGTAAAGAAACGTTTGTATTTGGAAGATTAACCCCTTTTTTAGATTTAAAAGGTCCACCTTGAATTACCTTAGCGCTCACTACTTCTTTTCTATCCGTAGAAATAACTTCAAAAATTAATTTCCCATCATCAAGTAAAATACGTTCTCCTGGATTAACATCCATTGGAAAACGTTGGTAGGTCATATAAGCAGATTTAGCATTCCCTTCAAAAGGTGCAGCGGTATTAAACTCTACAATATCTCCAGGGTTTACGATTGCTCCTTCTTCTATTACACCTACTCTTAATTTAGGGCCTTGAAGGTCTCCTAGAATAGAAATATGAAGATTTAATTTTGAACTTAATTCTCGAATTATCTCTATTCTTTTCGCAACATCAGAATGGTCTGCATGAGAAAAATTAATTCTAAATACGTTGGTTCCTGCGAGCATCATTTTTTCAAGAACTTCTTTATTTTCTGATGCAGGTCCTAGGGTTGCAACTATTTTAGTTTTTTTAAGTAATGGCATTATTCAAAAATTATGTTTTGGTATGATTTTATATTTTTTTCAGGAATACTGTATGCTATTTGTATTTCTGACACTTCTTTTAGTTTATAAATGAATGTTTCATTCGATATGTCGCCTGGTTTCTTAATGAAATAGTTTACCAATTTAAATTCAGGCAAAACGAACTGTTCCAGTTCTAATTTTTCACCAAAAAACAATTGAGAAACTTGTTTAGAATCCTCAGTTTTTGCTTCATATTTATTTGAAAATAAATGCCAATGGTTTTCTTTATCATGGTCATTTTCCCAAACCAACCCTTTTAAACACTGTTTTAAATAAGGTGAATAAAGATCATGGTTTCTTTTGAAATATGTAGCGCAGTTTTTGTTAATGAAATAAGCAAGCTGAAAATCCTCCAAAGAAGAATGAATAGCTATCAATGAAAATGATTCTTCAAATGTTTCCTCTAATTGATACTTTTTGTATTTCATTAACAAGCAAAGATAGTGATTTCAATCCAACTCTAATCAGCTCTTTTTCATTAGAAAGTTAAACCCTTATGAAAACGTTATCGGTTAGATTTTTAATATGCGATGGGCTTTTTTTGCTGCTTTTTCTTCCGCTTTCTTTTTTGAAAGATCTCTAGACTTTGTAACTACTTTGTTGTTTACTAAAATTTTACAATAAAAATTCACGGATGGATCTTTTCCGTTATCTGCTTCTGTTTCAAAAACAAGGTTTTGTTTTTGTTTCTGACTCCATTCGATTAATAAGCTTTTGTAAGAGATTACCTCCTTGTCTAAAGTCTTTATTTCTATATAAGGTTTAAAGAAAATTTCTTTTAAAATAGATTTACAAGTTTCGTAACCTTTGTCAATAAAAATGGCGCCTATTAACGCTTCTAAAAGGTTTCCGTAAACATCATCACCCAGGTTATCTTTCTTACCAGAGAAAACTAGTAGATCAAGCAATCCCATCTGTTTGCCGATAAAATTTAGCTTTTCTCGACTTACTATTTTAGATTTCATTCGAGTAAGTTTCCCTTCGTCTGCATTGGGTAATACTTCGAATAAAAAGCTTGCAACTATTGTGCTTAAGACTGAGTCTCCTAAATATTCTAAACGCTCAAAATTTTGTGGTTTCCCATCCAAATTCTTAATATTCATAGAGCGATGTGTGAACGCCGCTATATAAACATTCTTGTTTTTGGGCATATAACCCAAAAGACCTTTAATCTTGATAAAGAGGTTATGGTCTTTAGTTTTGTTTGACCATAATTTTGGAAAGATTTTCACAATCCAAATTAAGAAATTTCTTTGAATACTACACAAGCATTATGTCCACCAAACCCAAAGGTGTTAGATAAAGCAACCTTTACCTCTCTTTTTTGGGCTTTACCAAAGGTGAAATTGATTTTTGGATCAATTTCTTCATCAGCAGTTTTGTGATTAATTGTAGGTGGAACAATATTATTTTGAATACTCATAATTGAAGCTATAGCCTCAATAGCACCTGCTGCACCAAGTAGATGACCCGTCATTGACTTGGTAGAGTTAATATTCATAGTGTATAAATGCGCTCCGAAAACTTCCTTTATTGCTTTAGATTCAGCAATATCTCCAAGTCCAGTTGAAGTTCCGTGCATGTTAATCACATCCACGTCCTCTGGTTTTAAATTAGCATCCCTAAGACAATTCAACATAACATTTCTTGCACCAATTCCTTCAGGATGAGGAGCAGTCATGTGATGTGCGTCTGCAGAAAGACCCCCACCGACAATTTCAGCATAAATTTTAGCGCCTCGTGCTTTGGCGTGTTCGTATTCTTCTAGAATTAATGTACCAGACCCTTCTCCTAAAACAAAACCATCTCGGTCTTTGTCAAATGGTCTAGAAGCAGTTTGGGGATCATCATTTCGAGTAGATAACGCATGCATTGCATTAAACCCTCCAATTCCTGCGCAAGTAACTCCAGCTTCAGAACCACCCGCTACCATAACATCTGCGTGATTTAAACGAATATAGTTTAGCGCGTCAATTAATGCGTTAGCAGAAGAAGCACAAGCAGAAACTGTTGCGAAGTTAGGTCCTCTAAAACCATATTTTATTGAAATCATTCCTGGTGCAATGTCAGGAATCATTTTTGGAATAAAAAAAGGATTGAAGCGAGGCTTCATGTCGTTTGCAGCAAAGTTTAAAACTTCATTCTGGAATGTTTCTAAACCACCAATCCCAGCACCCCAAATTACACCAACACGGTCTTTATCGACAGTGTCTAATGGGAGTTTGGAATCTTCTATAGCTTCTTGAGTGGAAACAAGGGCGTATTGAGTGAATCGATCTTGTTTACGTGCATCTTTTTTATGCATGAAATCAAGAATATCAAAGTTCTTTAGTTCACATGCAAATTGAGTTTTAAAGTCAGATGCGTCAAAATATGTTATAGGGGCTGCACCGCTTTTACCAGAAACAAGCCCTTCCCAGTATTCGGAAAGGGTGTTTCCAATAGGTGTTAATGCCCCCAATCCGGTAACAACTACTCGTCTTGGAGTCATAAATCTTTTTTTACTTAGCTTGTTCGATGTATTGAATAGCTTGACCAACAGTTGCAATGTTTTCTGCTTGATCATCTGGAATCTGGATATCAAATTCCTTTTCAAATTCCATAATTAACTCTACAGTATCTAAAGAATCTGCACCTAGATCGTTTGTAAAGCTTGCTTCAGTTACTACTTCGTTTTCGTCAACGCCTAATTTATCTACAATTATAGCTTTAACTCTTGATGAAATGTCTGACATAATAAGTTTGTTTTAATTTTGTTTAGGGCAAAAATAAAAAACTTTAAATGAATACATCAAATAACTCGATTTAATTGGTAATTTTTTAACGCTTTTTATATGTAGTTGTTATTTTTCTTTTATGGTTAAAGGATTATGCGTTATTTTGTTTTATTACAATTATGCAAAAAAAAATTATAATTCTCGCTTCAGGAAATGGTTCAAACGCTGAAAAAATCATTGATTTTTTTGAGTCTTCATCAGCTGTAAAAGTACTCTCTGTAATATCCAACAAGCAAGGTGCAGGTGTTTTTGATCGTGCTAAAAAGTTCGGAGTTCCTGCTGTTTTATTTAAAAAAAAATCTTTTGAAACAAATGAAGTTCTTTCTTACCTAGAAGAGCTTAAACCAGATTTAATAGTACTTGCAGGTTTTTTGCTTAAAATCCCCAAAGAATTTGTTCTTAAGTTTCCCAACAAAATAATAAACATTCATCCAGCGCTTCTTCCTAAGTATGGAGGGAAGGGAATGTACGGCTCTAATGTTCATAAAGCAGTAAAAGAGTCAGGGGATCTCAAAACAGGTATTACAATTCATTATGTAAATGAAAATTATGACGAAGGTGCTATAATTTTTCAAGCAGAAGTAGGTTTGGATGCTTCAGATTGCCCCGAAACAATTGCAACTAAGGTACATGCTTTAGAACATCAATATTTCCCTCAGGTTATTAATCAAATTTTAAGGAAATAGTTTGGAACAGGCTCAAATACATGTTTATACAGACGGTTCTGCTTTAGGTAACCCTGGGCCAGGTGGTTATGGTATTATTATGGAGCTTGTAGGGAAGCAATATTCTAAAGAATACGCCCAAGGTTACGCATACACTACAAATAATAGAATGGAGCTACTTGCAGTTATTGTGGCGCTCGAAAAGTTAAAAGAAAAGCCTCTTAACGTAGTTGTGTTCTCTGATTCAAAATATGTAATTGATTCTGTTGAGAAAAAATGGGTTTTTGGATGGAAAACTAAAAACTTTGAAGGCAAGAAAAACTCAGATTTATGGAAACGTTTTCTCCTGATATATGAACAACATAACGTAAAGTTTAAATGGGTGAAAGGTCATAACAACCATCCGCAAAATGAACGTTGTGATTGGTTGGCTGTAAATGCTGCAAAAAACGGGATTAAGGAAAAAGATGTTTTTTTTGAAAATGAGAATAAGAATCTGCACTAAAGTCTTTTTTGCTGTACAGAAGCTCAAAAGAAGTTTTATCTTTGCAAAATGAAAAACAAATTACTTGTGATTGGAACAATGGCTTATGATGCTATTGAAACTCCATTTGATAAAGTTGATAGAATATTAGGAGGAGCTGCTACATATATTGCTCTAGCTACTTCTAAATTTGATATAGATTGTGGGCTTGTCTCCGTAATTGGAGATGACTTTGAAGCTAGCGATTTGCAGCTTTTAAAGGACTTAGATGTAGATGTTACAGGAGTGGAACAAATAAAAGGGGAGAAGTCCTTCTTCTGGAGTGGTAAATATCACGATAATATGAATACAAGAACAACAGTTGACACTCAACTTAATGTTCTTGAAAATTTTACTCCGAATGTTCCTGAGTCATATAGAAATGCAGAAGTAATGATGATTGGAAATCTTCATCCAGGGGTTCAATTAACAGCTTTAAAACAGATGAATGGTAAGCCTAAATTTGTAGTTTTAGACACTATGAATTTTTGGATGGATCATTTTAGATCAACTTTAGATGAAGTAATTTCTAAAGTAGATTTGATTACAATTAACGATGAGGAAGCTCGTCAGTTATCAGAAGAGCACTCTCTTGTAAAAGCTGCTGAAAAGATTCATGCAATGGGTCCGAAATATGTGATCATAAAAAAAGGAGAACACGGAGCGATCCTTTTTGGGGAAGGAAAAACATTTATAGCTCCAGCTTTTCCAATTGATCAAGTTATTGACCCAACTGGTGCTGGGGATAGCTTTGCTGGTGGAATATCAGGGGTTTTAGCAAATACAGATACTATTAATTTTGAAACTTTAAAAATGGGAATCATCTATGGATCGGTTTTAGCTTCTTTTACTGTTGAAGAATTTGGAGTTAACGCTCTTTTAGCGGTAACTTCAGATTCAATTAAAGATCGAATTGAGAAGTTTAGAGAACTTACCCGTTTTGAGTGGAATGAAAAACAAAATAAAATATGAGTGATGCCATTAAACACGAGTGCGGAATAGCTTTATTACGACTCAAAAAACCGATTTCTTATTATCAAGAAAAATATGGTACGGCTTTATTTGGCATCAATAAGATGTATCTTATGATGGAGAAACAGCACAATCGAGGTCAAGATGGTGCAGGTTTTGCAAGTATAAAATTCGACATGGATCCAGGAGAACGATACATTAGTAGAGTTCGTTCTTGTGAAAAACAACCGATCCAAGATATTTTTAATCAAATAAGTTCTAGAATACAGACCACAATTGATAACCATCCAGAAATTGAATCCAATTCTAAGTTGTTAAAACAAAAAGTACCTTATGTAGGAGAGCTAATGTTAGGGCACGTTCGTTATGGAACGTTTGGTAATAATGGAATTGAAAGTGTACATCCATTTTTAAGACAAAATAATTGGATGCATAGAAACCTCATTGTAGCCGGTAATTTTAATATGACTAATGTTAATGAGCTTTTTGACAACTTAATTTCATTAGGGCAACATCCAAAAGAAAAAGCGGATACCATTACTGTAATGGAAAAAATAGGTCATTTTTTAGATGACGCTGTGGCTAAAATTTACAAAAAATTAAAAAAAGAAGGATTCAATAAATACCAAGCCTCTCCCTTGATCGCTGAACGACTTAATATTTCAAAAATACTAAGAAAAGCAGCTAAGAATTGGGATGGTGGTTATGCAATGGCAGGAATGTTAGGTCATGGTGACGCATTTGTTCTTAGAGATCCTGCAGGTATTCGACCCGCTTTCTTTTACGAAGATGATGAAATTGTAGTAGTAGCATCCGAACGTCCAGTTATTCAAACTGTTTTTAATGTACCTCTGGATGAAATAAAAGAAATTGATCCAGGAAGCGCCATCATCGTTAAAAAATCAGGAGAAACTTCTTTTCAACAAGTATTAGAGCCCCTAGAAAAAAGATCTTGTTCATTTGAGCGAATTTATTTTTCTAGAGGAAGCGACGCTTCAATATACAAGGAACGAAAAGAACTTGGGAAATTATTATTTCCAAAAATTCTTGAAAACATTAATAGTGATATTGAAAACACTGTTTTCTCCTATATACCTAATACTGCCGAGACCTCTTTTTATGGTTTAATAGGAGAAGCTCAAAATCATCTTAAAAGTCAAATTTCTGAGGAAATAAGTAAAGTACCTATCAATAAGGAGCGCGTTTTAGAATTATTAAACCTCAATCCAAGAATAGAAAAAATTGCAATTAAAGACGCAAAACTTAGAACGTTTATAACTTCTGACTCTAGTCGAGATGATCTAGTAGCACATGTTTATGACATAACATACGGAGTTGTTAAGACAACAGATAATCTTGTTATTATAGACGATAGTATTGTTCGAGGGACAACACTAAAGAAAAGCATTTTAACGATGTTAGATCGATTAGGGCCTAAAAAAATCATCGTAGTATCTAGTGCTCCTCAAATTAGATACCCTGATTGTTATGGAATTGATATGGCGCGATTAGAGGATTTTATTGCGTTCCAAGCTGCATTAGCATTACACGAAGATCGTGGAACCAAAAAAGCCGTGTTAGATTCTATCTATGAAAACTGTAAAGCATCAAAAGAAATATATGGAGAAGAGGTTTCTAATCATGTAAGAGCTTTATACCAACCGTTTACTACGGAGGAAATTTCTGACAAAATTTCAGTTCTTTTATCAAATCCTGATTTAAAAGCTGAGGTTAAAATTATTTATCAAAATATCGATAATCTTCACGCTGCCTGTCCTGAAAGTCAAGGAGATTGGTATTTTACGGGTAATTATCCAACACCTGGTGGAAATAGAGTCGTAAATAAAGCCTTTATGAATTTTTACGAAGGTAAATCAGAGAGAGCGTATTAACCTTTTAACCGATAAAACTGCATTTAATCGATTTTATCATCTAAGTGTGAAAGAAAATCGCATTTTTACATCACCAGAACATAAGTAGGTTAAGTTCATGGTAAGATTTGGGGCAAAAAAGGAGGAATTTATTCCTCCTTTTTTATTTTACATCTTTTCAACCTCTTTTTTATTTTGAGTTTATTCAAAAAAAAAGAGAGCATTATAGCCCTCTTTTGTTTTTAATAAAGTTTTTATTCTATGCGTTTTCAGCATAAAGTTCACTTACTTTATTCCAGTCAACTACATTAAAAAATGCTTGAATGTAATCAGGTCTCCTATTTTGATAATTTAAGTAGTAAGCATGTTCCCACACATCAATCCCTAAAACAGGAAATCCACCACATCCAATACCTGGCATTAAAGGGTTGTCTTGGTTAGCTGTAGAGCAAACTTCTACTTTTCCACCTTTGTGAACACATAGCCATGCCCATCCAGATCCGAATCGAGTTGCTGCTGCTTTTGCAAAAGCATCTTTAAATCCTTCAAAAGAACCAAATGCGCTATCAATTGCATCTGCAAGTGCTCCTGATGGAGCTCCACCACCATTCGGGCTCATTATGTTCCAAAATAATCGGTGGTTGTAAAATCCACCTCCATTATTTCTTACAGCTCCATTGTTTGCGTCTAAAGAAGTTAGTATTTCTTCTATTGATTTTCCTTCTAAGTCGGTCCCAGATATTGCGTTGTTCAAGTTCGTTGTGTATCCATTATGGTGTTTTCCATGATGAATTTCCATAGTTCTTGCATCAATATGTGGTTCTAATGCATCATATGCATAGGGTAAATTAGGTAATTCGAAAGCCATATTTATTTTTTTAAAGTTTATACCTACAAACTTAAAGAATCTTTACATTTATAGCATAATCATATGATGCATAATCTTACTCCTATAGAAATCATTAGTGCCTCAGCTGGCTCTGGAAAGACTTATAAGCTAGTTCTTAGTTTTTTAAGAACACTCTTGTCTAGCTCAAATCCAAACGTGTATCGTAAAATGATCGCATTAACTTTTACGAACAAGGCTGTGTTCGAAATGAAATCTAGGATTTTAAATAAATTGAATGAGTTTTCTGATCTAGATAACCAAGATCAAATGGCTGCAGAGCTTTGTGAATTTCTAGAAGTTTCAAATAAAGAACTGGCTTTTCGATCTAAACAAGCTTTAAAATTTATTTTACATGATTATGCAGCTTTTGAAATTGTAACATTAGATCGTTTTACTCATAGGATAATTAGAAGTTTTTCTCGTGACTTAGGTCTTTCTCATTCTTTTGAAGTCGAAATCAATCAAAAATTGATCTTATCAGAAGTAGTTAATCGTGTTATCGAAAAGGTAGGTTCTGATGAATATTTAACGAAATTATTGGAACGTTTTACACTACAAAAAATAAGGGATCAAAAAAGTTGGGAAATTACACCGAACCTTCTTGAAATATCATATTTGTTGTTGAAAGAAAATGATAGGATCCCCACACAGGAGTTAGCCAAACAACCGCGTTCTTCTTTTGAAGAACAAAATAAGGTTTTAAAGAAAGTTCAAAAAGACACAAAGCAAAATATTCATCTAATAGGAAAAGAAGTATTAAAATTATTTGAACTTAATGGGTTGGAGGAAAAAGATTTTTCAAGAAGAATACTTTATGCTCATTTTGAAAAACTGAAAGACATTTTAATTGCTAAAGTTGATGTAAATAAATTGTATTCAAATCAATTAGAAAATAATTTAGAAGAGGGTGTTAAAATTTATAACAAAACATTAGATGACCGAAAGGCAAAAATAATAGAGGGTATTTTACCCATAATATACCGAGCATTTAAAAAAGCAAAAAACTTAAACTATCAGTTATCATTGATTAACGATATTTTAGATCAATGGATCCCTTTGAGTTTGATTCAAACCCTATCTAAAGAACTAGAGGTTTATCAGAAAGAACACAATAAAGTTTTGCTAGCTACTTTTAATGAACGAATTTCTAAAGAAATCCTTAACCAATCTACTCCCCATATTTATGAGCGTTTAGGCGAATATTATCGCCATTATTTTTTAGATGAATTTCAAGATACCTCTAGCTTGCAATGGGATAATTTAATTCCATTAGTAAGAGAACCAATAGAGGGTTTAGGGGATGATGGCAGACCAGGTTCTTTGCTAATTGTTGGAGATCCTAAACAATCAATTTACAGATGGCGAGGTGGTCATGTAGAACAATTTCTAAGTCTCCTAAGGGGCAAAAATCCTTTTCAAGTTCCAGTAAAAATAGAGTCTTTAGAAACTAATTACAGAAGCTTTGAAACTATTGTTAACTTTAATAATGCTTTTTTTAAAAGCACAATTCCTTTTTTGAAGGGAGAAGAAAATAAGAAACTTTTTAGCGAAAATTGTTCTCAAAAATTAAACAATAAAAAACAAGGTTATGTAGAGATTAATCAGTTTTATGAGGTTGAGAAAGAAGTAATTTTAAATAACAATATAGAGACTACTTTTAAGTCTATTAAATCAAGTCTTGAGCAAGGTTTTAATTATCATGATATCGCAGTACTTGTTCGAAAAAAAGATCAAGCTAAATCCATAGGTGAATATCTGATTGAAAAAGGAATTCCGATTATTTCATCCGAATCATTGAATTTGTCAAACTCTGAAGAAGTTCAATTTATTATTGCTCTTTTAAGATTGGCAATCGATGAAAACAACGACCATGAACGTCTTTTTGCACTTCAGTTTTTAAGGTTAAGGTATGCGAAAGAGGTCCCATATCATGATTTCATCGCTCCAAAACTAAAGACTCCTCTTCAAGTTGTTTTTAATGAATTTGAAATTCCATTTAATTTCATGAAATTCAAATCATTATCCCTTTATGAAGCAGTAGAGGAAATATTTTATGGTTTTGATTTAAGTTCAAATTTCGATGCACATCTTCAAACTTTTTTAGATCATGCTTTTGAGTTTAATCTAAACAAAAAGAACGATTTATTGAGTTTTATACTGCATTGGGATTCTGAAGGAGATTCATTATTCGTCAATGTTCCTAAGGGATTGGATGCCATTCAAATTTTTACAATTCATAAAGCTAAAGGGCTAGAGTTTCCAGTAGTAATTTTACCTTTCTTGGATGAATTGAGCCGCGGGAATATGGAGGACCGAATTTGGATGAATACAGAAGAGTTTTTTGATCAAAAATTCACTAAAGGATGGATCCCTTTTTCAAAAAAAATAGCAAATTATGGTGCTGTTGGGAAACAACGATTTGAAGAAATTAGTAACGAAAAAGAACTCGATAATCATAATGTACTTTATGTTGCAATGACAAGACCAGTGGAGCAATTAATTTTAATTTCTAATTTAAAAAAAAGAACTCCAAAAACGGATGAACTGAAAAATACATATCCAAGTCTAATTCAAAATTATTTGCAAATAAAAAATATAGAAAATGATTTGGATACGGATTCAGTTTTTTATTTTGAAGGAAAAAAACGAACGGTTGTTGAGTCAAAAAACATAAAAAAAGAAACGAATGACTTCTACATCGAATCTAAAACAAAAAGATGGAAAGATAGTCTAATGACTCAGTCATACGAACCAGATGAGGTAAAGCAAAACTCTCCAAAGCTTTGGGGGATTTTAATACACGATCTTTTGTCAAAAATTGAATCTTCTGAAGATATCGATTGGGTTCTCAAAGAAGCTTCAATTCAGGGTAAAATAAAAAACGAAAAGATTGATTCCATAAGAGAAATAATTTTGAATGTTATTAATCATAACAAATTAGCTTCCTATTTTATAAATGAATATACTGTTTGGAATGAGAGAGATATTCTAATACCCAATAAAGATAATGTTAGGCCAGACAGATTAATGTTTAACGGGGAAAATTTAGTTTTAATCGACTATAAAACAGGTAAAGCAAAAAAGCAAGATGTTGATCAAATTAAGTATTATGAAAACATCATTTCAGAAATTTTTTATGACAAACCAATAAACAGCTACTTGGTTTATATTCAAGAGAAAACGAATGTTAACGTTGTTGTTGTTTAATATTTTGCAACAAAACTTCCATATCGATCAAAAAATCTAAAAAAATCTTAAATATTCCATCATATTTTTTTGAATACTCGATGATTACAGCTATTTTTGCAAGTATACTCTATAAATTAAACCAAATTAACTAAATGAAAACTATCAAACAATTACTAATCGTTTGCGCTTTAACATTTACTTTTTCAAACGCTGTTGCACAAGATGCAAACAACCCTTGGGTTGTTTCTTTTGGAGTAAACGCTGTTAACGCTTATGAAACCAACATTTTTGAAGGTGAATTTTACAATGCAAAAGATCACTGGAATATTGTGCCAGCAGTTTCTACCCTAGCTTTGAATGGATACCTTACAGATAATTTTTCTTTAGTGGGTCGATTTTCATTAAATAACATAACTAAACTTGGAGAATCTACTAACAGTCAAATTCTATACAAGTCTATTGATGGGGGAGTTCGCTATTCTCTAGTTCCAGCCAGCTCAACATGGGAGCCATACGTTGAAGTAGGTGTAGGAGCTTCTTGGTTAGATTCAGAAAGATCTGAAAATGTTGTTTTAGGTGGAGGTATAAACTATTGGTTAAACGATAATATAGGGCTAACATATCAAACAGCATACAAGCATGCTGTAGATACGGACGACGTAAAACATTTCCAGCATATTTTTGGAGTTTCCCTAAAATTTGGTGGAGTTGATACAGACGGCGATGGTGTTTATGATCAATTTGATGAATGTCCAGAGGTTGCAGGTTTAGAAGAATTTGCAGGTTGTCCAGATACAGACGGAGATGGTATTGCAGATAAAGATGATGCATGTCCAAACAGAGCAGGATCTATAGAAATGAATGGATGTCCTGACTCAGACGGAGACGGACTTTCTGATCTAGTTGACGCTTGTCCTAACATGGCTGGTACAAAAGCTATGAATGGCTGTCCAGATTCAGACGGAGATGGAATCAACGAGAAAGACGATTCTTGTCCAAATGAAGCAGGTCCAATTGAAAACAATGGTTGCCCTTGGCCAGATGCTGATGCAGACGGGATTCCAAATAAAGACGATGCTTGTCCACAATTAGCCGGTCCTGCTACTAATAATGGATGTCCTGTAATTCCAGATTCTGTTATTGAAGAATTAAATCAGGAGAGTTCAATGATTCGTTTTAAAGCTGAAAGCTCTACAATTGTAGGTGAAGAATCTCAATTAGTATTAGCGAAAATAAAATCTATTTTAGATAGCTATCCAAAAAGTCAAGTTGTAGTTGAAGGATACGCTTCAAGCGACGGAAGTAAGGGGTACAATCAGAAACTTTCTGAAAACCGTGCTAACTCTGTAAAAGAGGGATTAGTTGCTATTGGTGCAGACGGTGGAAGAATATCTACTGCAGGTTTTGGTGAATCAAACCCTATCGGGGATAATAACCGTGCTGCTGGTAGAAAAGCTAACAGAAGAGTTCAGTTTGCTGTAGGTCAAAACTAGAATTCTAAACATATCAAAAAAAGCCTTGTATCTGCAAGGCTTTTTTTTTACTTCAATTTTACTCTAAAAGGGTTTAGTTTAGATTAAGTTCTTTACTTTTAAATGTGAAAACATTTTTAGAAGAAAGCGTATCGGAAATTTTATCAACCCCTAGTAATCTAGAGAGTTTAATCATTGTTTTGCCAAGCAGAAGAGCGGGTGTTTTTTTTAAAGAGGCACTGGTTTCTCAATTAACTAAACCATCATTAGCACCAAAAATATTTAGCGTTGAAGAATTTATTCAAGAAATCTCCACTTTAAAGCTTGTACCAACAACTTCAGCACTAATCACTTTTTTTGAAATTTATTCAAAATTAACTCCAAAAAAGTATTTAGATACATTCGAAGAGTTTATTCAATGGGCTCCTCCACTATTAAAAGATTTTTCAGATATAGATTCCTATCTAGTAAACTCTAAAAATGCTTTTGATGATTTAATAGAATACCATGCTGTTGGAACAATTTTAGAAGAAGATTCATCTTATGAAAAGCAACAACACTTTTGGAATTCTTTAGAGCTTTATTTTAATGAGCACAAAAAATCATTGCTTTCAAATGGACTAGGGACCCTTGGGATGTTATATAGAGAAGCAGTTGATTCGGTTGAAATCTATATTGAAAATACAAGTCAGCAGCATTATTTTATTGGTTTTAATGCACTTAATAAAGCTGAGTCTACCCTTTTCCAGGCTTTTCTAGAACAAGATCGCGCTACAATGTTTTGGGATTTGGATGATTTTTTTTATAAAGACCCGGAGCATGCTGCTGGTAGGTTTATCAAAAAACATTTAAAGGAATGGACTTATTACCGTCAAAGGAAGCATGTTAAATTCCCTTCTAACTTCGAAAAATCAAAAACTATAAATATTGTAGGAATCCCTAAAAATATTGGACAAGCAAAATATGCTGCCTCTTTATTAAAAGAAAATGTAAAAAGTCAAAGAAGCCCTTCTAAAACTGCATTGGTTTTAGGAAATGAATCCATATTAATACCGGTACTTTCTGGTCTTCCTAATGAAGTTGAAGAGTGGAATGTTACTATGGGATATCCTCTTGAAAACACCCCGGTTTCTTCCTTTTTTCATTATGTTTTCGAGATGCATTTGAAGTCAGTTAATGGTGGTTATTCTTATGACGATATAATTCGAGTAACGAGTTTTGACTGGATTCAAAACTTGTTGAATACTAATTCTGAAGATTGTAAAGTTCTCTTAGAATCACTAAAAATATCATTTAATTCGTTTTTAGGGCCAAAAGAATTAAAACCTTTTTTAGATCATCCTTTTGGAGTTTTGATATTCAGTCCTTTCAATTCAGTTGCAAGCTTTGCTCAGCGTATTTCAGATATTACATTAATGATACAAGAACATATAAAAAGGATAAATGGGCAACATTATGTTTTATTTCCAACCTATCTAACTTTAATTCAAGAGCTGGTTCAGCAATTATTAAATATGGGAGACACTTTGACTTCTGTAGATACTCTTAGAGCTTTACGTTATTTATGGAATGAGTTAATTAATTCTCTTTCCATAGACTACAAAGGAAATCCAATGGGAGGAGTTCAGATTATGGGGATGTTAGAAACCCGAGTAATTGACTTCGATACTGTAATTTTAACCAATCTAAACGAAGGAATTCTTCCTAAGGGTAGATCTTCACAAAGTGTTTTTTCATTTGCGATGAAAAAAACACATGGATTACCCACATTTTTAGATAATGATGCAATATATACCTACCATTTTTATAGGTTATTACAACGAGCGACCAATATAACCCTACTCTATAATACTGAAAGCGATGGACTAAATTCTGGGGAACCCAGTCGATTTATTCATCAACTTAGATTTTTAAAATTAGCTCAACATAATATTATTGAGAAATTTGAGTCAGCATCCACTAGAGTTCATCAATCAAAAGAAACCCTCATACAAAAAACACCTTCTGTGATAGATCAACTTCATAGAAAGGCTAAAAGAGGATTTTCTCCGTCAGCTCTTGTTGTTTATTTAATGGATCCATTGCTTTTTTATCATGAAAAAGTTTTAAATATCTCAAAAAAGAAATCATATGACAATACGATTTCTTTAGCTGAAGGTGGTCTAGTTGCACATAAGGCGCTACATAAATTATATATGGATTTTATTGGTAAAACGATGAAAGAATCTGATTATATTGATTTAAGTAAAAAGGTGTCTTCAACAGTTATAGATAGTTTTCATGAACTTTATGGAGGCGACAAAAAAGTTTCGGGTAAAATTAAATTGACCCTGTATGCTCTAGAACAATCTGTATTAAAATTACTTAAAGTCGAACAACAAAAAGTAAAAGAAGGAAATAGCATCACTATATTAGGACTCGAAAAAAAATTCAATCACACCATAGAAATTGACGGAATTGGTCCCGTAGTTTTAAATGGGGAAATTGACAGGATTGATCGTTACAATGGTGTTTTAAGGATAATTGATTACAAGTCAGGAGCAATAGATCCTAACAAATTATTTTTTTCTGATTTGAATGAAATTAATGGAGATAAAAAAAGAAGAGCCTTATTTCAATTACTATTCTATTGTCATAGTTTTAAAGAAGAAATAAAGCATGAAAAACAAGTAACGGCAGGAATAATATGTTTTAAAAACATGGAACGTTATTTACTTCCTTTGGGTAAAAAAATAAAAGGGGTTAAAGAGCCTGACCTTTTTTTGATCGAAGAAGGGATTCTTTCATTTGAATCTTATTTAATCGATACAATTAAAGAAATTTTTGATATTTCTAAGCCTTTTGCTTCATTAGAAGATTAGTTTGTTAATTTATTATTAGTTTTACTACACTATATCTATTATGTCAAAAGAAAAATCAAAAAAAAGAAATGAATTAAATTGGTGGCTGAGGTTAATAACCTTGGGTGATCGCTTTTCGTATCAAGATTTTTTCGATCGATTTAAAAAAGGTTTTGTAGAATTTTTAATTGTATTTTTTGGGGTACTTGTCTCGTTTTCTGTAGAACAGCAAGGGGAAGAGTTCGGAGATCGTGAATCTAATATTGACAATTTAGTTGGATTAAGAGACGAGCTTATAGATATGCACGAATATACTTTAGAGTATATTGAACAGAATGAATTAATAACGGGTTTATATCAAGAGCAATATAACCGTTGGGATCAAGATAATGATAGTGTTTTTATTAGTTACGAGCCATTTGAATTTCACTATGCTCCTATGACTTATTACACAAACCGTGATCCTTTCAACCCTCCGAGGGTAGTTTATGATGCCATTAAATTAGATGGTACTTTTAGGTTTTTAGGATCCGACATTGGACGGTTGATTAATGATAATTATGACGGTACCGATCTAAAATATTTAATAATTAACACGGATAAGGAAGAGAAAGCTTTAATAGACGACTTTTCATATAGGTTGGGGCATCAATGGGTTTTTGATTTAGAAAAAATCGATGTAGAGTCTAATGAGTTTTGGATAGAAAACAGAAAGTATATTCAAGAAGATCATTTTGTTAAATATAATTTATTCAAAAGAATAGAATTATGGATCCAAATTAGAGAGCAGTTAGAGGCATACGATGTCAATATTCAGAAGAATATTCAGATATTAAATAACGTAATCAAAGAAAAAGAATCTGAATTTGTTGTTATTTGGTGGTGGTTTAGTCGACCAGATTGGCTACAAGCTTCCCCGAAATCAGAGCCGGAGGAACTCCAGGACCAGGAACAGTTAGCTGACCAGTAAAATACAGATCTTTTACTTTCTTGCTTTTTAATTTAGGACGCAAAAAGGCAGTTTGAAGTAAGGTGTTTGCCATACCATAAGCATTTCCTTTGTAGGAATTATATTCATTAACAAAATCATTAACACAAAAAGATTCTTTAAATAATATTGAATCTTTAATCGATTGATTTGTTAGATTTTCTAAGCGATCGATAACAATATTAAAGTACTTTTCTCTCATTTCATTAGTATCTTCAATACCAGGGCCAATAGGAATAAGTAAAAAACATGCTTCTTTACCTTGAGGAGCCATAGAATGATCTGTGATGGAAGGAAAGTTACCGTAAAATAGTGGCTCTTTAGGCCATTCTGGGTTATCGTATATACTTTTTGCATGCTCATCAAAATCAACATCAAAAAATAAAGTATGGTGAGAAACGTTTTTAACTTTTTTATCAAGTCCTATAAAGAATAATAGAGAAGAAGGAGCAAATACTTTTTTCTCCCAATAAGCGTCCGAATAACCCCTTTGATTCACTTCTAAAAGAGATTCCGAATGATTATAGTCTGCACCACTTATAACAACATCTGCAGTATGTTTTATTCCATTTGCAATTACTCCAGTTGCTTTACCTTTTTCAACACATATTTTTTCTACGGTCTGACTTGTAGTGAATTCTACCCCGAGTTCTTCAGCCATTTTAACCATTCCTTCAACAACACTGTACATCCCTTTGTCTGGATGCCAAGTTCCCAGTCCAAAATCTGCAAAATTCATGAAATTATAAAAGGCAGGGGTATTGCTAGGTTTAGCACCTAAAAACAAAACTGGAAATTGAAGAATTTGAGCAAGTTTTGGATTTTTAAATTCTTTAGTCACCTCTTTTTTAATTGTACTTAAGAAGTATCCAACTTTTTTTACAGTCGCTGGGGTAACAAGCTCTAGAGGAGAAATTCCTGGTCTATAAACAAGATCTTTTATAGCGATATTGTAATTATCTTCAGCTTTTTTTATAAACTTTTTGAGTTTGATTGCACTTCCTTTTTCTTCAGCTTCAAAAGCAGAATATATTTTTTCTAAAGTATCACCAATTTTAATGGATTCCATTTTATCAAAATAGACTTCATAACCTGGATCTAGTTTTTCAAGTTTGTAGTAGTCACTTACTTTACGATCAAAGTCACCAAAAAACTTTTCAAACACATCAGGCATCCAATACCAAGAAGGTCCAATGTCGAATGTAAAACCATCTTTTTTGAATTGGCGAGCACGACCTCCTGGGGTTTCGTTTTTTTCTAAAATCTTAACGTTATTTCCTGCTTTTGCAAGGTAACAAGCGGCAGATATTGATGAAAAGCCAGATCCAATAATGATTATGTTTTTTTTCATAAAATAGTAAAGTATTTCCTTATTCATTTAGTAAAAAAAGAAAGGAAACGGATTAAAATAGAATTAACTATTTTTTAGAAAGATCTCTAATAATTCCAATTACTACAATAATTGTAGTGATGATAACAGTATTAGCAACGAAAGTAGTAGTCATGATTTATGATTTTAATTCCCTCAAAATTACAAAATCTTTTGACAAGAAATTCATCTTTTATTGTAGAAAGTGGGGCATATTAATTCTGGTTTATTTTTTCGCTTTTAACTTATACTCTTCCTATCTTTATTGGGTATAAAATATTAATGAAAAATTTCACAACCCTGTCTCTTTTTAATTTTGACACCCATAAATTCTGGGCTTTCAAACAAATGGGAGTCGCTCCACTTTTGTTAGGTAAAATCGACGGATTACTTTTTTCAAAGTTAATGGGTACTGGCTCAGGAGCAGGTTTTAGTTTATTCCCAGATTTTTCAACCTATGCTTTTTTGGCTGTTTGGGAAAGTGAAGAAAAATCAGAACAATTTTTTAAAACAAGTCCTTTTTTCTTAGAATATAAACAACGCGCTAAAACCATTCGAACATTAAGTTTAAAACCGATACATAGTCATGGAAAATGGAGTGGTGTTAATCCATTTGGAGTCAGTTCAAAAACTGAGCAAACTCCAACCGGCGAAATTGCAATAATTACTAGAGCAACTCTTCGTTGGAATCGCTTACTCTCATTTTGGGCAGCAGTACCAAAAGCGAGTAGAGCCATTGAAGAAGCAAAAGGAGTCCGTTTTTACAAAGGTATTGGAGAATGGCCTTTTATTCAGCAAGCTACTATAAGCATTTGGGAAAGTATAGAACACGTTCATACTTTTGCATACAAGGGTAAAGCTCATGCAGAAATAGTAAAAGACACCCGTAAAATGAAATGGTATAAGGAAGATCTTTTTTCTAGGTTTGAACTCTTAAATGATGTCATTCATGAGAAATAAAGCCATCGTTATTGGTTCTGGAATTGCAGGTATTGCTACAAGCATCCGCTTGGCTCAAAAAGGTTATGAGGTACAGGTTTTTGAATCAAATTCGTATCCAGGTGGAAAGTTAAGTGCCTTTAGTTTAGGAGATTTTCGTTTTGACGCTGGCCCTTCTTTATTCACCATGCCTAGTTTTGTCGATGAACTTTTTGACTTGTGTAATGAAGATTCGAAGGACTATTTTCAGTATTCTAAGAAAGAGATTGGTTGTAATTATTTCTGGGAGGATGGAACTCGGCTTAAAGCATATGATAATCAAGATAAATTTTTAGAGGAGGTTGAAAATGTCTTGGGAGTTTCTCCTGAGATACTAAAAAAGTATTGGGAAAAAGCGAAAAAGAAGTATGATTTAACAGAATCTATTTTTTTAAAAAGTTCCTTGCACAAAATGAAGTCTTTTTTGAATTTAGATACCCTAAGAGCTATTCTGAATATAAAGGCTTTAGAGATCGGTAAAACATTACATGAAGTTAACAAGGCTCAACTTCAAGAGCCTCATTTAATTCAATTCTATGATCGATTTGCAACTTATAACGGTTCGGATCCATATCAAACACCAGGCATAATGACTCTTGTTCAGCACTTAGAAGGGCATTATGGAACCTTTATCCCCAAAAAGGGCATGGAGTCAATTACGAGCTCTTTATTTGAATTAGCGAAGCGACAAGGAGTGACTTTCAATTTTAATGAAAAAGTTGAAGAAATAATAGTTGAGAATAATCATGCACAGGGAATCAAAACTCAAAAGGGATCGTATGATTCCAACATAGTTTGCTCTAATATGGATGTTTACCCGACCTACAAATATTTATTACCCACCGTAAAATCGCCGGTTAAAACTTTAAAGCAGGAACGTTCTAGTTCTGCGGTAATTTTTTACTTGGGAATATCTAAAACCTTTGACGAATTGGATCTTCACAACATCTTTTTTTCCGAAGATTACAAAAAAGAATTCAAAGCAATTTTTGAAGATCAAACTGTTTGCGATGATCCTACAATATATATAAATATAAGTTCTAAAGATATAAAAACCGACGCTCCGCCGGGTAATGAGAATTGGTTTGTAATGATTAATACACCCTCTGATAAAGGTCAAGATTGGGAAAAAATAACAAGAGAAATACGAGATAATTTTCTTAAAAAAGTTAATCGTATTTTAGGGACTAATCTTGAAGATTATATTGTTGAGGAAGACTGTTTAACACCTCCATTAATACAGGAAAAAACTCAATCCTATCAAGGAGCACTTTACGGCTCTTCTAGTAATGATAAAATGGCTGCTTTTTTGCGTCATCCAAATTTCTCACAACAAATTAAAAATCTTTATTTTTGTGGAGGTAGCGTTCACCCTGGCGGAGGAATCCCTCTTTGCTTATTGTCGGCTAAAATAGTATCAGATCAATTACCGCCATTATGATCACGAAAATAAAACAACATCTAGACATTCAAAATGTTTCTATTGGAATTATCTGGCTTTTTCATGTAAGTGGGATAATTGGTATCCTGTATGGAAATTCTCAATGGTTTGTAGGCGCAACCCCTCTCAATCTTTCACTTTGTTTGTTTTTACTTCTTTTAGTAAGTTGGAAAACACCTGGTTTTATTAAAATAGCACTCACTAGTTTTTTGGTCGGGATGATTGCTGAAATTTTAGGTGTTAATTATGGATATATTTTTGGTTCCTATGAATACGGTGAAGCCTTGGGATGGAAAATTTATGGGGTTCCAATTTTAATTGGTGCTAACTGGACTATTTTAACGGTCTGCTCAGCAGCTATAGCATCACAGATATACGAGAATATAATCCCAAGAATTATTATCGGGTTGGGGTTAATGATTCTTTTAGATTTCGTGATTGAACCCATAGCACCAATTCTAGATTTTTGGAAATTTGAGGGGGGAATAGCTCCACTTCAAAACTATATAGGCTGGTTTTTAGTTGCTCTTCCACTTCAAGCTTTATATCATTATTGGAATATTGAACTTAAGCATTGGTTTGCGCATCATTTATTTTTATTACAATTGTTATTTTTTGTGATTTTATTACTTCAAATTAACACCCTTCAAAAGTTATTATGAATACATTATATATGAGATTTATAGTTTTTGGTTTTCTATTATTTATTTATTCTTGTGGTAATAAAAAAACAGAGGTGACGAATGAAAATGTTGTTCAAAAGGATAGTCTAGTGAAAATAGATTTAACTAACTCTGAAAACAAAATAATTTATGTGCCTTCAAACATAAAAGTATTAGACACAACTTTATTTAGTAATCGAAATTTTTCAAAATTTAAAGAATCAATAGAAGCTTTAGAAGATTTAAATAAAATAACGATTGATGAATACTTGTTTGCCGCTATAGTTGCAAGTTCTGCTGTTATTAACTCACAGTTGCCAAAAGATTTTGAGATTCCTGCTGTTAAAAGCAGACTAAGGGTTGTTAAAACAAATTTACTGAAGAGTCGATTTTATGCTCAACAAGAAGATATGGAATCTTTAACTAAAACTCTTGATGAAGTATTTGGGTCGTATAATATCTTATTAAAACGAATTGATGATTTGATTGTTTCTGAAGAAGAAAATCAAGAAAATGAATTTGAGGTTAATAAAAGAATAAAACCTGAGCGTAAGGAATTACTTAAAAATTAACTAACCTTTTTTTCTCGATCCAAGTTGTAAGTATGCTGTTCATACATTCTATTGGTGTTTAGAGAGTTTTTAAGTTTATCTATAAACTTTAACAGTAAATCTTCAATTTCAATATTTTGAATGGCGTTTAATAACCTGGAAACATGTTCGATAAGTGCTTCATCTAATTCAATAGATTTACTAAATGCATTTTGTTTTTCAGATAACAATGTTGCAATCATTATTTCTTCTCTGTTATGATTTTGATAGAAAGAAGTGCCTAAGTCAATGTCTGCTCCGTGAAGGTTTGTAATGATGTCGTTATAGATTCTATTTCTAATGGTAGCTTGTAAATTAAAGAAACGTTTGTATTCAGGAAGATGTTCTTTTTCGGCCGATTTTAAATAAGCAAGTTTACTCGAACGACATTGGTTTAAGGTCATGTGGTAAAGCTCAATAAGTTCCTTATTGTGAGACATACTTATTTATTTATAATAAATTTAGCAAAAAATATACCCGTTTTTAAAAAGCTCTTCAGGAGAATATTAACAAATTCTTAACTATAAATGTATATTTCAAATCTTGTATTATTTTGTCAGAAGAAATTACCCTGTCAATTGGGTTTAAATCCTTAAATGATGGTTGATTGCAACCAATTAAAAGCGCCATATCTGAGTAGTATTTCTCCCTTGAAGGGTGATAAGGAGTAACACAGTTATAAACATTTTTGGTTATTTGTTTATTTAGTAATTGATGAATTATTGATATGCAGTCAGATAGATGTATTAGATTGATGCTTCCTTTCGGATTGTCGACATATTTTTTTTTACTCAATTGAATAATAGGATGTCTTTTTTTACCAATTAGACCTCCCATTCTAAGTATAGTAGTAGAAAAGTCATCGGTTTCGAGAAGTTTTTGCTCACATATGGCTAGTTGCTTTCCAGAATTTGTGCTGGGTGCTAATTTACTTTCTTCATTTAAGTTTCCTGATTGATTTCCATATACTGACGTACTGCTAATGAATATTACTTCTTTTATGTTATTCGCAATACAAACTTCTATGCATCTATCGACAACTAAGTCATGTCTTCTCTCTGGGTTAGATTTTAATCTTGGAGGGATAGCAATTATTAATACATCAATAGAAGTAAAGAATTCATGATTACCAATAATTTCATTCTCTTTTACCTCTATTAGGTAAGGGTCTGTTTTTATAGATTTTATAAGTTCAATCTTATCTTTAGAAGTTGTACTTCCTTTGACGTGGTAATTCAAGGATGAAAGATGCTCGGCTAAAGGGAGACCAAGCCAACCACAGCCAAGTATAGCAATGTTTTTAGATAATTTCATTTATTTATATTACTCTATAAATATAGTCAGAACTAGAAGATATTTAAGATTCTTTGCTTTAGTAATATTTGTTTTATAATCAATTAAATATTGAGGATATCATATTTTTTTTAACTTAGGGTAATTCAAAACTCAAGATTATGGCAATAAAAAGTTTTCAGGGGCAACGTGAAACTATTAAAAAAGTGGAACAACCTACCGTTTTAGTTAAAGATATTATGACTACTAATTTAATTCTTTTTACAGTTGATCAGTCTATTCATGAGGTGATGAATGCTTTTATTGTAAACAAAATTTCTGGTGGACCTGTTGTGGATGATAAGGGTAAACTTATCGGAGTTATTTCAGAAGCAGATTGTATGAAAGAGATTTCAGATAGTCGTTATTTCAATATGCCTATTTTAGATAAAACTGTTGGGCATTTTATGACAAAAGAAGTAGAGATATTACCTGCCTCAATGACTCTATTTGATGCAGCCTCTAAATTCCATGACACTAGTAGAAGAAGGTTTCCGGTATTAGACAACAATAAGCTTGTGGGGCAAGTTAGTCGAAAGGATATTGTTATTGCTGCTATTAATTTGAAGAGTCAAAGCTGGCGTTAGTCAAATATATGCTTAGCTGCTCTAAAGGTATTTGCGTGTGCATCTACAATTATTTTAATGTCTTTGGAATACCCACCACCCATACTGCACTGAATCGGAATTTTAAGTTTGTTACAAAGTTCAAGTACATAAATATCTCTTTGTTTACATCCACTTAACGTTAAGTTTAAGCGTCCTAATTTGTCTGTTTCTAAAACATCAACTCCACAGAGATAAAAAACAAAGTCTGGATTTATTTTTTCAATTAATTGAGGTAAAGAATCCTTTAGACTATTTAAAAAATAATCATCTGTAGTTCCATCATCTAAAGCGATATCTAAATCACTTACTTCTTTATGGAATGGATAATTTTTATTACCATGCATAGAAAATGTAAAGACATCTGCGTTATTTCTAAAGATTTCTGCAGTACCATTTCCTTGGTGTACATCAAGGTCAACTATTAAAATTTTGTTTGCTAGTTTATGGTCTAATAAGAATTGTGCTGCAATTGCCTGGTCATTAAAAAGGCAAAATGCTTCTCCATGCTCACTATATGCATGATGAGTACCTCCAGCAATATTCATAGCTATTCCTGTATCGAGTGCTTTTAATGCACCTTGAACTGTACCGCCAGCAATCAGGATTTCTCTTTCTATTAGTTCATTCGAAAGTGGGAATCCAATTTTTCTGGTTTCTGATTTGTTTAGATTTAGCTTCGTAAGTTTATCAATATATTGTGTAGTATGAACTCGATTAATGATTGAAAGCTCTAGTTTTTTTGGAACAAAAAAATCAGCTTCAGTACAGGTTCCTTCATGCATTAACTGTCTGGGAAGCAAATCATACTTTTCCATTGGGAAACGATGCTTTTCAGGAAGTGGTAGTTGATAACTCGGGTGAAATGCTATATTGAGCAAAACTAGTTTAGTTTATTTCGAAACCATTATCCATGGTTTGGTCCTCAGGACCAATAATAATAAGTTTACCGTCTTTATTTTGAGTCATTAAAAGCATTCCCTGACTTTCAACTCCTTTAATATTTCGTGCTGCTAAGTTGGCCAGTACAGTTACTTTTTTACCAATCATTTCTTCAGGAGTATAGCTTTCCGCAATACCCGAAACTATAGTTCTTTTTTCGAACCCTAAATCAACTGTAAGTTTCAATAGTTTTTTGGTTTTTTTAATTTTTTCAGCCTCTAAAACAGTACCTGTTCTGAGGTCCATTGCACTGAAATCATCAAAACTTATATTTTCTTTCACGGGATTGTGTTTAAAATTTTCCTTGGTGTTAGTTTTCTTAGTTGCTTCTAATTTATTGAGTTGAGCTTCAATGGTTGCATCTTCAACTTTTGCAAACAACAATTCTTGGCTTCCAATGCAATGACCATCAATTATTAAATTTTCGGTCTTCGCTATTTCATTCCATTCAATTGCATTACTAATATTTAATATGCTTCTTAATTTCTCTGCACTTTTAGGTAAAAAAGGTTCCGAAACAGTAGCAAGAGCTGCAGCTATTTGAAGTGCAATGTTCATAATAGTTTCTACGCGTTCTGGATCTGTTTTAATAAGTTTCCAAGGCTCTTGATCTGCTAAATATTTGTTTCCTAAACGAGCTAGATTTATGAGCTCTTGACTTGCTTCTCTAAAACGATAACGCTCTATGCTATTTCCAATAATAGCAGGAAAAGCTTTCATTTTCTCTAAAGTTTCTTCATCCTCTTTTGTTAAGTTTTTTCGAGCTGGAACGATTCCTTCATAATATTTTTGAGTCAGAACACTTACTCGATTTATGAAATTCCCAAAGATTGCTACTAGTTCGCTGTTGTTTCTAGTTTGAAAGTCTTTCCATGTAAAATCATTATCTTTTGTTTCCGGCGCGTTTGCAGTTAAAACATAACGAAGGACATCTTCCTGTCCAGGGAATTCTTCAAGATATTCGTGTAGCCATACTGCCCAGTTTTTTGAGGTAGATATTTTGTTTCCTTCTAAATTTAAAAATTCATTTGCAGGAACATTTTCTGGTAAAATATACTCTCCGGTTGCTTTTAAGATGCATGGAAAAATAATACAATGAAATACGATATTATCTTTTCCTATAAAATGTACAAGTTCAGTTTCTTTGTCTTTCCAATAAGGCTCCCAGTCTTTATTGTTTTTTTGAGCCCATTCTTTGGTAGAAGAGATGTAACCAATCGGAGCATCAAACCAAACATAAAGAACCTTCCCATCTGCTCCTTCAACAGGAACCGGTATTCCCCAATCTAGATCTCGAGTAACAGCTCTAGGTCTAAGTCCGTCGTCTATCCATGATTTTACTTGTCCGTAAACGTTGGGTTTCCAATCGTTTTTGTGACCCTCTAAGACCCATTCTTTCATAAAGCTTTCATACTGATCAAGAGGCAAGAACCAGTGTTTAGTTTCCTTAAGAATTGGATCAGCACCGGATAAAGTAGATTTAGGGTTTATGAGTTCCGTTGCACTTAATGAACTTCCACATTGTTCGCACTGATCACCATAAGCTTCAGTATGGTTACACTTTGGACAGGTTCCGATAACAAATCGGTCCGCAAGATATTGTTCTGCTTCTGGGTCATATAGTTGTTCCGTAATTTCTTCAATAAACTTATTGTCATCGTTCATTTTAGAGAAAATCTCTGAAGCGGTTTCATGATGAATTTTAGCTGAGGTTCTGGAATAATTATCGAATGAAATTCCAAGCTGATCAAACGATTTTCTTATCATTCCATCATACTTGTCAATGATCTCTTTTGGAGTAACACCTTCTTTTTTTGCTTTAATCGAAATTGCAACTCCATGTTCATCACTTCCACAAATAAAAGCAACATCTTTCTGTTGAGCGCGTAAATAACGACTATAAATATCTGCAGGAACATAAACCCCGGCTAAGTGTCCTATGTGTATAGGTCCGTTAGTATAAGGGAGAGCAGCAGTAATTGTGTATCTTTTTGCAGAAAGAGCCATAGTGTAATTTTTCACAAAAATAAGTCTTTTTTCTTAGGCTGTTTACTATTTTGCTAAGGTCAACCAAATTTTATTATGAGCGAATCTTATGCCTTCGGCCAATCGGCTGAACAAAAAGCAGCCAACTACCTTAAACAGAACGGGTATATTGTATTAGATCAGAACTTTCGATACAGAAAAGCTGAAATTGACATCATTGCAAAGAAAGAAGAAATTATCGTTTGTGTTGAGGTAAAAGCGAGATCCTCGTCTTATTTTGGAGCGCCAGAATCATTTGTAAGCCGTAAAAAAGTGGAGCTTTTAGTTATGGCAATGGATGCTTATATTCAAAATAAAAACATATCACTTGAAGTTCGATTTGATATCATAACTTTTTTGGTTCAGAATGGAGTCTGGAAGTGTGAATATATAGAAGACGCATTTTATCCTTTCTAAAAATAATTGTTATAAATACAACATTGTGTTTTTTATTTTGTAATTTTGCGCTTAATTCAACATTGCATTAAATGAAAACTATTGCTTCAGTCGTAGAAAACTACATTAAAACAAAGCCTTTTTTGTCTACTGCCCTTTCACAGGGAATAATCAATTTAACCTCTTTGTCGAGACAAATTCAACCAGAAATTGAAGCTTCATTAAAAAAAGAAGCTCGAAGCGGCGCAATTGTGATGGCTCTAAAGAGAATTTCTGATAATATGGAGTTCCTGTCAACACACAAAATTGTTAAAGTTTTAAAAGGGATAGGAGACATTACTGTCCGCTCTTCTTTAATTGACTATAGTTTTAAAATATCAGATACTTTATTGAGTGCTCAAGCCTCTTTTCTTTCTGAGGTGAACGATAATAAAGAAGCATTTTACACTTCTTCGAGGGGTGTTTCAGAATCTAATATTGTTGTAAGTAGCAATATGAGTCATTTAGTGGATACATTTTTCAGTAAAGAATTGATGTTAGAGAAATCTGAAGATTTATCCTCGGTAACAATTAAGCTTCCAACTGAAAATGTAGATATTCCTGGAATTTATTATTTTATTTTTCAACGGTTATCTTGGGAAGGAGTTAATATCAGACAGGTTATTTCTACCTCAAATGAGTTTACAATTTTAGTAGATGAGGAGTCTGTAAATATTGCTTTTAAAGTAATTAAAGATTTAAAATCACTCTAATTCAGGAAGTGCTTCTAGTGCTTGTTCAACGCTTTTGATATCCTTAAAGGCTAACCTTAAACGGAGACCGGATTTTGTTTGTTTTTCTTTCATATTCACAAAATTCGGATTTTCTTGTACCCAAACTAATAGTGAATGAAAACGTTCACTTTGATAAAAAGGACTCTCTTGGTCAGCAATAAAATATCCGATGCATTGGTTCTTTTTTAGTAAGATTCTATCAATACCTAGATGAGCAGCTTTCCATTTTAATCGAACACTATTTAAAAGTGCCTCTCCTTCTGGTGGCAATGGTCCAAATCTGTCCTCCACTTCTTTTTGATATTGTTCTAGATCTTTTTCATTCTTTAATGAACCTAATCTATTGTAAAGAGTCAGTCGTTCGCTAACAATGTTTATATAATGATCTGGAAAAAGAACCTCTAAATCTGTGTCAATCTGAATTTCTTTGACAAATGTTTTTGGCTTCGAATCATCTTTTTTATTGTACAGCGATTTAAACTCATTCTCTTTAAGTTCTTCTATTGCTTCTTTTAAAATTTTCTGATAGGTTTCAAATCCAATATCATTAATAAATCCACTCTGTTCTCCCCCTAATAAGTCTCCGGCACCTCGGATTTCTAAATCTTTCATTGCGATTTGAATTCCTGATCCTAGTTCTGCAAATTGTTCGATTGCTTGAATTCTTTTTTGAGCATCACTAGACATAGCGCTTAAAGGAGGTGTAATGAAGTAGCAGAAAGCTTTTTTATTACTTCTTCCAACACGACCTCTCATTTGATGTAAGTCACTCAAGCCAAAATTTTGTGCGTTGTTTATGAAAATGGTATTTGCGTTAGGAACGTCAAGTCCGTTTTCAATAATGGTCGTGGCAACCAGAATATCGTAACTCCCATCCATAAACTGCAGTAGGTTAGTTTCCAGTTTCTTTCCGTCTAGTTGGCCATGACCAATTCTAATTCTAGCATCAGGAACTAACCTCTGAAGCATACCCGCAACTTCGTTTATATTTTCTACACGATTATGAATAAAGTATACCTGACCTCCTCTCTGAATTTCATAAGAAATACTATCTCGAATCAGCTCTTCATTAAAACGGATGACTTCACTTTCGATGGGATATCTGTTTGGAGGAGGGGTTGCAATAACAGACATATCTCGAGCAGCCATCAGGCTAAATTGAAGTGTTCTAGGAATTGGGGTTGCTGTAAGCGTTAAAACATCAACATTGGTCTTTAATGCTCTAAGCTTTTCTTTGACTGCAACTCCAAATTTTTGTTCTTCATCAACAATTAAAAGTCCCAGATCTTTAAACTCAATACTTTTTCCAACTAATTGATGTGTTCCAATAATTACATCTATTTTCCCTTGTTTAAGATCCTCCACAATCTGTTTTTTATCTTTTGCAGATCGAAATCGGTTCAGATAATCGACTCGAACCGGTAGGTCTTTGAGTCTCTTGCTGAAATTTTTATAATGCTGAAATGCTAGTATGGTAGTTGGGACAAGTACAGCAACTTGTTTGCTATTATCTACTGCTTTAAAAGCGGCTCGAATAGCAACTTCAGTTTTTCCAAAACCAACATCACCACAAACTAAACGATCCATAGGTTGTTCACTTTCCATATCTTTCTTAACGTCTGCAGTCGCAGTAATCTGATCTGGAGTGTCTTCAAAAATAAAAGAAGCCTCTAATTCATGCTGTAAGTAACTGTCAGGATCGCAAGCATGACCAATTTTCTGACGTCTTTTTGCATACAGTTCGATCAGATTAAAGGCAATTTGTTTTACTCTAGTTTTAGTTTTTTGTTTTAAACTTTTCCAAGCAGTAGAACCAAGCTTATATATTTTAGGGACTTTCCCATCTTTCCCGTTAAATCGTGATATTTTATGTAGAGAATGGATGCTCAGATATAAGATATCTCGGTCGGCATAAATAAGTTTTATTGCTTCCTGTTGATTTCCTTCTACATCAATTTTTTGGAGGCCCCCAAATTTACCAATTCCATGGTCGATGTGAGTAACATAGTCACCTACTTCAAGATGTGTAAGTTCTTTAAGGGTAAGTGCTTCTTTTTTTGCTTTATTAGTTTTTAGTTGGTATTTGTGATATCGTTCAAAGATTTGATGATCTGTAAAGCAAGCGATTTTGGAATCGATATCTTCAAAACCTTCAAACAAGGGAGATACTATAGTTTTGTAGTGAACCGTTGTTTCTCCTTCTTCGAAGATATCCTTAAAGCGTTTGGCTTGTTGTTCACTGGCACAGCAAATATAATTTTGATATCCTTTTTCGTAATTATCATTTAAGTAACTAATAAGTCTATCGAATTGTCTGTTAAATGCAGGTTGAGGACTTTGTCTAAATAAAATACTTTCTTGATTCACAAGCTCTACACTTTTTGTTAGACTAACCGAGTTTAGAAGTGAAGATGATGCTTTAAAATCTTCTTTGGAGGTAAACAATACGTCAGGCGGTAAGTGCTGAGTTTCTGTTTTCAAAGCTGCGAAGTTTTCTAGGGCCTCTTGATAAAATAGGTCTAATCGCGCTCCAACAAAATCAAAATTTTGTGTCACTAATATTCCTTTCGGAGCAATAACTTCGATTAAACTTTTTCTTTTAGCACGGGTAAAGCCTTCTGAGGTGTTTGGCAGAAGTTGTATTTTGTTTAGTGTGCTAATGGATAGCTGAGTAGCAACATCGAAAGTTCTCAAGCTTTCAACTTGGTTGTCATAAAACTCAATTCTATAAGGGTGTTGATTGGAAAAAGAAAAAACATCAATGATTCCTCCTCTTACTGAAAACTCTCCAGGTTGAGTTACAAAATCTACACGTTCGAAATTGTACTCAAAAAGCATTTCATTTACAAAATCAAGAGATAGGGCACTATCTTTTTCTACTTCAAGTGTATTTTTTTTGAGTGTTGCCTGAGAAACTACTTTTTCAAAAACAGCTTGAGGGTAACTTATGATTAGTTTAGGCTTTTTGGAACTTCCTAGCTTGGTCAAAACCTCCGATCTAAGCAAAACATTAGCGTTGTCAGTTGTTTCTGTTTGATACGGTTTTCGGTAACTTGAAGGAAAAAAAAGAACGTTCTCACTTCCGAAAATACGTTCAAAATCGTTCAGTTGATAGGCAGCTTTTTCTCTATCCTCACAAATAAAAAGTAGGTTCTTTCTGACCGTTTTAAAACAATTAGCTAGAATAAAACTTATTCCCGAACCAACACTTCCCTTTAAAAACAAGCATGCGTTGTCTTGTAAAAGTCGCTCTTCAAGCGCTTTTTGACTTTTATTTTCGGAAAAGGAATTTATTAAAGAGTCGATCTCTTTTCTTTTTTGGCAAATATAAGAGCATTTTTTTTCTAAACTAATCAACGTTCTTCATTTGCAATAAATTTTAATGAGTCTAAATATATGAGGTCGAATGATTCCTTATATCAACTTAGAAAAGAAGAACGTTAATTCTTTTTTCTATTCCGTTAATAACTCCCTTCAAAACCTTTTTTGTAGCCCATATGAATTCCCTATTTTCGTTTTTATGTATATCATATTTGATACCGAGACAACCGGACTTCCAAAACGCTGGAATGCACCACTTACTGATTCAGAAAACTGGCCAAGGTGTATTCAGATTGCCTGGCAGGTACACGGGGAACGAGGGGAATTGATATCTCATGAGGATTATTTGGTACAACCCGATGGATTTACAGTTCCTTATGATGCTGAAAAAATTCATGGAATCTCAACTGCACTAGCACAAGAAGAAGGACTTCCATTAGCGGAGGTGCTCTCTCTTTTTAGAACTGCATTAGAACAAGCAGAATTTGTTGGGGGTCACAATGTGTCTTTTGATTTAAATATTATGGGTGCCGAGTTTCTTCGTTTAGGAGATGAAAACCCTTTGGAAGAGGCTAAGATAATAGATACTTGTACTGAAGAAACTGCAACCTTATGTCAACTACCTGGAGGAAGAGGGGGTAAGTTTAAGTTGCCTACATTAACAGAATTGTATCAGCATTTGTTTGGGACTGGGTTTGGAGAAGCTCATAACGCAACTGCCGATGTAGAAGCAACCACACGCTGTTTTTTAGAGTTGCTTAGAAAAGGACAGTTAAATCCACCTGTATTACAAGATAAGCAAGACCAGGTTTTAGTGCTTCAAGAAGCTCAAACTACTACGATTGAATTGATTGGATTGAAGCATGTAAATTTAAAAAAAGCGTCTCAATCGATCGAAAATGAGCAGGTCCAAAAACCGACTGAACCTGTTTCTTCAGAACAGACTTCTGATCTTCAAAATGCTCCTTTTGTTCACTTGCACAACCATTCGCAATTCTCGGTTTTACAGGCAACCTCAAAAATGAGTCAGTTAGTGGATGCTGCTGTTAACCATCAAATGCCCGCTATAGCAATAACGGATCATGCTAATTTAATGGGTGCATTTCACTTCATTAAAGCTGTTGGAAATCATAATAAAAATGCAGTTGAAGAAGCACAGATAAAACCAATTGTAGGTTGTGAGTTTTATGTATGCGAGGACCATAAGGATAAGACTAGGAGAGATGATGGGTATCAAATAGTTTTTTTAGCGAAAAACAAGAACGGATATCATAACTTGGCTAAAATGAGTTCTATCGCCTATGTAGAGGGATTTTACTATGTTCCAAGGATTGACAAAGAGGTGGTAGAGCAGTATAAGGATGACCTGATTGTTTTGACAGGAAATTTATACGGTGAAGTACCTTCGAAAATATTAAACATTGGGAACCGCCAAGCGGAGGAAGCATTACAATGGTGGCACGAAAAATTTGGTGAAGATCTTTATATAGAGATAATGCGTCACGGTCAAGAAGATGAACGACGAGCTAATGAAGTTTTGGTAAACCTTGCAAATCAACATAAAATCCCTTTGGTTGCATCAAATAACACCTATTATGCTTCAAAAGAAGAGGCTAACGCTCATGATATTTTACTTTGTTTAAAAGAAGGTGAAAAGCAAGCTACGCCAATCGGACGAGGAAGAGGATTTAGATATGGTTTTCCAAATCAGGAATACTATATCAAATCTCCAGAAGAGATGAAATCTCTTTTCAAAGACCTGCCTGATGCAATTTTGAATATTGAAAAATTAGTTGAAAAGATTGAACCTTTTGAACTTGCGCGAGAAGTTTTACTTCCTAAGTTTGATATTCCAGAAGCTTATTTAGTTGAAAATGATCCAGATGGAAAACTTGGAGAGAATAAGTTTCTTCGTCATTTGACCTATGAAGGAGCAAAGAAAAGATATGGGACGCTTACAGATGAGATCACCGAGCGGATAGATTTTGAGTTAAGTGTAATTGCAAACACTGGGTATCCTGGTTATTTCTTAATTGTACAAGATTTGATTGCAGCAGCACGTGAAATGGATGTTTCAGTGGGTCCGGGGCGTGGTTCAGCAGCAGGTTCTGTAGTAGCTTATTGTTTGTGGATCGTAAATTTAGATCCGATAAAGTATAACTTACTTTTTGAGCGTTTTTTAAATCCAGATCGTGTAAGTATGCCCGATATTGACATTGATTTTGATGATGAGGGAAGAGGAAGAGTAATGGACTATGTGATTGATAAATATGGATCAAATCAAGTTGCTCAGATCATTACCTATGGAACCATGGCTGCAAAATCATCTATTCGAGATACAGCTCGTGTTTTGGATCTAGCATTGAATGAAGCAGATCGGATTTCTAAATTATTGCCTAACATTAAGCTTTCTAAGATTTTTGGTCTTCCGGAGAAAGATTTAAAAAAAGCTCTTAGAGCTGACGAATACATTAAAGTTCAAGAATTTTTATCTCTTTCAGAAGAGTCTAGTTTATCTGGTGAAACTATTCAACAAGCAAAAGTTCTCGAAGGTTCGCTTCGAAACACGGGAACTCATGCCTGTGGAGTAATTATTACTCCAGATGATATTACAAAATTTGTTCCGGTCGCAACAGCCAAAGATTCAGACCTATTTGTTACTCAATTTGACAACTCTGTTGTAGAAGATGCGGGCTTACTTAAAATGGATTTCTTGGGATTAAAAACCTTGACTCTGATAAAAGACACAGTCAAGTTAGTACAATACAAACATAACATTACCCTAGATCCGGATACCTTCCCCTTAGATGACATAAAAACTTATGAGCTTTTTCAAAGGGGAGATACTGTAGGTATTTTTCAATACGAATCTGCGGGAATGCAAAAGTACCTAAAAGACCTAAAGCCGACTGTTTTCGCAGATTTAATTGCAATGAATGCTCTGTATAGACCGGGGCCTTTAGAGTATATACCCAGTTTTGTTGCACGAAAAAATGGGAAGGAAGAAATTTCATACGATTTAGACGATATGGAAGAGTATCTTCAAGAAACCTATGGGATTACCGTTTACCAAGAGCAGGTGATGCTTTTATCCCAGAAGTTAGCAGGTTTCTCTAAAGGTGATGCAGACGTTTTACGTAAAGCAATGGGTAAAAAAATACATGCTTTACTAGCAAAACTGAAGCCTCAGTTTATTGAAGGTGGAAATGCAAACGGACACGACACTGAAAAATTAGAAAAAATTTGGAAGGATTGGGAGGCATTTGCATCCTATGCATTTAACAAATCACATTCAACTTGTTATGCTTGGATTGGATATCAAACAGCTTATTTAAAAGCACATTATCCTGCTGAATATATGGCAGCAGTGCTTTCAAATAATATGAGCGACATAAAACAAGTAACGTTTTTTATGGAAGAATGCCGCCGAATGGGACTGAAGGTTTTAGGTCCGGATGTAAATGAATCTTTTTATAAGTTTACGGTTAATGATAACCAGGCTATTCGCTTTGGTATGGGTGCAATAAAAGGGGTAGGACGTGGAGCTGTAGAAACCATAATAGAGCATAGAAAAGAAACTAAATATACTTCTATATTCGATTTAACCAAGCGCATCGACCTTCGTGCAGCAAATAAAAAAGCACTTGAAAACCTTACACTTGCCGGTGGATTAGATTCCTTTGGAACTTGTCATAGGGCACAGTATTTTAATCAAGATGGAGACGGAATTATATTTCTTGAAAAAGCAGTTCGTTACGGTGCAAAACATCAGGAAAACATCAACTCTGCGCAAACCAATCTTTTTGGAGACGATAGCCAAGAACAAATACAAGAAATTAAAATACCAGAATGCGAGTCTTGGGGAACGCTCGAATTATTGAAGAAAGAAAAGGCAGTAGTAGGAATATATATTTCAGCACACCCTTTGGATGACTTTAAACGGGAAATGAAGTATTTTTCAACTGCTACATTCGATGTTTTAAATAATTTAGATACGCTAATAAATAGAGAATTGAGTTTTGGAGGAATTATTAATGAGGTTGATCATCTAACCACTAAAACAGGAAAAGGATGGGGTAAATTTATAATTGAAGATTTCTCGGACCAATATGAATTTAAGATTTTTGGTGAGGAATATTTAAAGTTTAGACATTTTATCTTACCTAATAACTTTGTGCGTCTTAGAATTCGGGTAGCAGAGGGGTGGAGAAACCGAGAAACTGGACAACTTGGTCAGCCAAGAATACAGTTTAATAACTTTGAAATGCTTCACGATACTTTAAAAACTAACATTAAGAAAATTACATTGATGCTCGAAGTTAAACAATTGAATGAAACAAGTATTCGAGATTTGAAGAGTATAATTACTCCATTTAAAGGAGATAAAGGTTTGTATATCGATGTGTTTGATACGGAAGAGAAAATTAAGCTGTCTTTACCTAGTAGAAAACAAAGAGTTGAGGTTTCGAATGAACTTTTGAAACTGCTGGAAGAAAAGAATATTCATTATAAAATTAATTAAATCGAGTTTTATAATTTAATTATAAGAAAATCAGATACCATCGTTACCTTGTGGAAAATAAAAAAGATACATTTGTAGAATATTTAAAATAAAAATTAAGATTATGGCAATAGAAATTACAGACGCAAATTTCGAAGAAATTGTATTAAAATCATCACAACCAGTTCTTGTAGATTTTTGGGCAGCATGGTGTGGTCCTTGTCGAATGGTAGGTCCTATTATTGAAGAAGTAAGTGCTGACTTTGAAGGAAGAGCTGTTGTTGGAAAGTTAGACGTTGATACTAATCAAGAGTTTGCAGCAAAATATGGTGTACGTAATATTCCAACTGTTTTAGTATTTAAGGATGGAGAAATTGTTGATCGTAAAGTAGGTGTTTCTCCTAAAACTGCTTATTCTGAAGCACTTGAAGCTTTAGTATAAAAAAAGGTAATATTTTTTTATTTTTAGGCTCAATTTATTTGAGATAAAGGAAAATGCAATGTATATTTGCCATCGTTCAATCAAGGTCTGGTAGTTCAGCTGGTTAGAATACCTGCCTGTCACGCAGGGGGTCGCGGGTTCGAGTCCCGTCCAGACCGCAACCACTTCGAAATTTATAACTCCTTGAATTTCAGGGAGTTATTTTTTTAGGTGGTTCGAGTCACTCCCTATTTTTAAAAATATAATGTAATTATATAGTAATCAGTAGGTTATACTGATTTTAGATAAGAGAAGAAATTAAAGTGTGTTATAATTTCTACTTTTTCTTCTTAGATTTCATTATATTCAATATCAAAAATAAAAAATGGAAGTAACACTTGAAGGAGATTATTTTGATGGATTTTTTCAAATGTGGTCAATAGGGTTAAAAAACGACAAACATAATTTTTCAATTTTTTTATCCCTAGAACAAAGGAACACTTCAAAGGAGTATGATGATGAATTTGAACCTTTTCTTCAACTATCAACTATGTTTCAACATTCAGGATTAGAATTTAAACAAAACATTTCTATTATTGAAGGTGATGAAGATCACCAACAAAATAAATTTTTAAACAAGTATCATGATATCATTGTAAAACCCTATTCCTTCGAAGACTTGGGTTACAAAACCCCAAACTATCTAATTATCAAAGATGATATAAATAGAAATTATATTACAATCGAAAGTGGTGATTATGTTTTTGAAATTGATTGTGAATCAAACGATGGTTCTAAGAAAGAAATGATTCAAGAATTAGAAGAAATTATAAAGTCAAATAAGAATGGTGTTGAACTACTTGACGAACACCCTGGTGATGAATATTGGGGATAATATATCAAAAAACACAATTTTAATTTTTCAACAACTTAAAACCCCCCTCTAAAATAAATTCAAACTAAGTAATTAAAATTTTAGAGTAATCATTACCATCAAAATTGAATCATAATTCAGAATATTTTTCTACTGATGTAACATAATCATCTTGTGAAATAGAATCAAGACTACTTTGTAAATCTTTTAATACTTTATCCTCTGGGTGATTTTCAATTAATTTGGTTACAAATTCATATGATTCATCAGATTTCCATTTTTTTATATCCCACCAAGGTACATCATATTTTACCTCTAAGTGATTTAAACCCTTCGATACCAATTCTGTTATTTCCATAATTCAATATTTAAAACAGTAATTTACAAAATTATAACACATAAAATCATATAACATTTGAACACAGAGTGTTCAAAAACTAACTCCAATAGTTGAATAAAAGTCTTTCAAGTTGTTTAAGAGTTATATCTTCTTTTTTAGATTTCTCAATCATCTGTTTCCAATAAAACTCGAGATGTTTGGGAAGGTTATTTTTTAAATTGTTTCCTTCATTTTCATTAAATTTTTTTCTTATTCTATCATCAAAAATTGGTAAACTTTGATCTTCTAATTTATTATATAACCAATATCTTACATGTTTAGTAGAAAAAGAAATATTAAAATTATTAATACCACCTTTTATACCCTCTTTTTTACAATAAGATTTATGAGATTCAAATGTCCATTTTGAAAATGTTTGTACCCAATCACCATCTTTTTCAAAACTAAGACATCTTTGAACTAATTTCCTATAGGTTTCAATATCAAAGTTTTCATGAAATCTTCCACCTGTAGACGGTTGTTCCAATTTTGGTTTATTGTAAATAAGTCTACCACCCTTTCCTCCCCAAACTTGTATTGTATGAAAAATATTAATTAGTTCTTCATCTGATATATCTTCAATTTTAGAGAAAGAACTTATTTTATTGAATAAATATTTCTCTACTTCATCGAGTGTGGTAAATTTTTCAACTGGATCTTTCAAACCATATTTAGTCAAAAGATTTATCATAAATTTTACGGACACAGAATCCTCTATTTTATCGATAACTAAAGGAGGATATACAGTTTGTTGATAATTTATATCATTTGGAAAATTTAAAGTTTGATTCATTCCCGTTCTTCTTTCTCTTATTTTGGATTTTGTATTTTTTTTATGTTTGACTTCCTTACCTGAATCGTCAATTTTATTGACAGTCATATACATTTTCTTACCATCAATTAAAACCTTTTCACTATTTACTATTTTATTAGTAAAGAATCTTCTTATTTCACTTTTAGACTTTAACACCTTTACTGGTTTGTCCATAATTCAATATTTAAAACAGTAATTTACAAAATTATAACACACATAAAATCATAATATTTATATCATTTGAACCGATTATTAGTACACAACTCTGTAAAATAGTTTACACATAAGGGTTTAAGTTTAATCAAAGTGTACAAAAATCAACAAATTTAGTACACATGGTGTACTAAGGTGTTTTTTAAAAGGTTGGTTATCAGTAGGGTTACAGTAGGGTTCGAGTCCCGTCCAGACCTCAAAAATAATCCCATATTCGATATAAGTTAAATGCTTTGAACTGAAATAATGTTTTTTTTAGGAAACTTTTTTTCAATTTTATAAATCACTTCTAAAATACCTTCTTCTCTATAGTTGAGTTTACTTATAGATTTTAAAAAACTACCATCTTTAAAATTAACTTTAACAGACCATTTTTTTTTCATAAAACCAATTATTTAAGTTTAAAATTAAATAATTTTATAATCCTCAGATCATCTATTAATTAGGATTAATAGTCATTATTGTTCTTTTTTATAGTACTCGAAAGAGTATGTTATAAATCACCCAGGACCAATTACAAATATTTCATAACCCTCATATCACTATAAACTAAAGATTAAGTTAGATCATAAATTATTCTATAGTTATAGGATCCCCTCCGGACGATGAACATAACTTAACATAAAACGATTTGCTTTTACCGGATTCAAAATCAAGATGATCAAGACGCTCTCCTTTGTAAGTAAGTCCCGATATTAGTTCGAAATCACCTATGGAAGTCTCTACGCATTTAGCTACATAAGAAAAATCTTCTGGATTTGGAGGATCTTCACTACTAACGTTATAAGTTAAACAAGATCCTTTATATTCATTGATAATTAACAAAGTATTTTCATAATCATTAGAATTTTCTGGGTCTAAACAAGGTGCGTTGTCCCATATATCATCATTACATTCTACAGTATGTTCTTGGTCAATATTATTGATTTTAAGAAAAACGTTATCATTATCGAAAAGGTCAGAACATTCAAAGTCACATTCTCCATCTTCAATCAACATTTCTTCAACTTCATACGGGTCATCAAACTTAACAGCCATGTCAAAATCATCTCCACTTATGCTCTTTGCCTTTATGTGACATTCCCATCCATACAATTCCACTTTATAATCTTTCAAAATTAATTTTTAAATACTTGTATACTAATTTTTTCAAAACATAAAAAGATATTACCCTTCAAATATTAATGAATATCTAACACTTGACAATCTTTACAGAAAAGGACAAGGGAAAAGAACGGATTTAACTTCTGTTAAATCTAACATAAGTTAAATTTCAAAGGAGAACACCCTGCTCCATTCCCTGAAGAAATAATCACTTTACCAATTCTTCAAACTTCCAAAGAGTTTGAATTAGTTTTAGACCCTTTTATGGGTAGTGGAACTGTTGGAAGGGTTTGTGATAAGTTTAATAGATGTTTTGTGGGTTATGATTTGAGGGGGTATAACTAATAAATTATAACTCATTATTAGCTGGAGGAAGATTTCCTGAACTTTTTAAAAACTTAGTTAGTATTTCTTTTTCAAGAAGTTCAGGTGTATAGTATTCTCTATGATTACAATACTTCCGAAATATTTTACTTATGTATCCTTATTATGTCCTGATTTTCTATATTCAAAAGAATCTGATTCAAAATTAATTTTTAAGTACATTAATCTATTTTAATTCTTTTTGTAGATCAACTAACTTATCCACGTATCCTATATGAGTAAAATTTTCATCTAGAATACCACTTAAATAAATTTGACCTTCTTTGATATTGGCGAGGTATGACAAATTATTTATTTTAATATTGGCTGAATCCTTTAAAGTGAAATTATCGTTTAGTTCTTTAGATAAACCGGCAATCCTATAATAATCAATTTCACTCGATGCATTTGTAAGAGTTACATTTATCAATCTTTCAAACTCATTTGATGTTAATTCAAAAAACTTGATCAATTCCATATTTACAACTATATTTTCGACATATACATCTGTAATTTGAAGGTGTTTTAATTTCGATAAATTATTTATTCCATCAATGTTTTCAAGTTTAGATTTATAATTTTTTCTTGAAGAAAAAATTGTTAAATACTCAACATTAGGAAAGATTTCAAAAATCCAATCTAAATTTTTTGTTTTAGGTTCATGTAACATTACATGTTTTGCATTTAATGTTTCATCATTACCTGGGAATAAAAATTGCCCTGTAAATCCAGGCTGTGGCCTACGAGCATCGTAATAAATCGTGTAATCATTAATAAATTTAGTTGCATTCCCAAATAATTTTTTGTAATCCATAATTTTGAATTTGTAAGTGGTTTCTTAACTAGTTCTACGTCACTACCGTATGCCACTCCTATTTTTACACTAAATATATTTACGGAGTCACTAGCACTCCAGTTAGTTAGTTTTTCTAAATCTAATATAAATATTTTTTTTGTAAAAAATCAATTTCCGGTAAACAAAGGACCTGAATTATTACTAAATATCCTCTCAAAAATGAGTTCATTTGAGAAGTCTATGGTTAAACCTCGAGATTTGAAGGGGTATTTCTTAACTCCAAATCACTACTTAAATATTGTATGGGGACAAATATTTACCCTCAAAAGTGATGTTTTTATCTGATAATTTCATCCAGTGTTTTTCGGATAATTCCGAATTCCTCTTGGGTTCACGATGATAAATCGTTGCGAAAGAATTTGGAATTTTATCAAGAACAAAAGGGAGATTGTCAGAAGTCTGTTCACTTTCTGGAATTTCCCTGTTGGGTGATTTGATCGTTGATTGCGTGTATTCTGGGAAATACCGTGGATGGAGAAAATTTGATCTCAACTGCATATTGATGTCAAGGGCAACCTCGTCCCAAGTATATTTAGAAAATCTTTTCATATTTTGTTTTATTTTATCCCACTGGTTTGGTGTAAAATCCCAGGTAATTTCTCCTTGTATTTTAACACTAAAATAAATCAAGTTGTCATCCTCTTCCAGTTTTTTTATATCACTAAAAACCAACTTATTTTCTTCTGACACACTAAACTCCCATCGATAACCCCCTAATTCATTTTCGTCTTTAGAACAAAAACTTAAGGAAATCTCGAGTATGTAAAAAGGGTCTGTTATAGGATTAAATTTATATTTCCAATCAATAAATTTACTTGTGATACCTTTATGAGCAATTACAATACGATCCTCATTAGAAAGTAGGTGTTCGAAAAGGAATTTGGGATAATAAGATTCATCTGTAGTCCTTGGATCCTGTTTTTTTTTGGGAAATTTAAAAACAAAATTATCGTCTAGTTTAATAGTTGATTTAGACATCTGTAAATTTTTACTTAAAACTAACTAAATTTTCCCTAAAATAAAAATCAAACTTTAAGATCAATCTATTATATTTCCTGATCAAAAACAACCAACTCCGATATAAAAACCACTCCACAGAGTAACAGTTTTATAATACACAAATAATGTTTATATTTATTTAAACAAAATAAATAATATGGAATTAAAGATAAAGTGTTTAGAAAATTGGAAAAAACCACCGAATTACTCAACGACTTTTCAATATGAAGAATATAAGATTTTATTGGACTATAATTATGATAAAGACGAGTGTTATGTTAAAGTCAATGATAAACAACATATCGAGGGAAATAACGAAACTTTAGATAAACTTGTAGATGGTTTATCAAATAGTATGGTTGGACTAAGTTGGGAAGATTGTGAAATTGGAGAAGAACTTACAGTTAATCCTGATCATTTATAAAATTATAACACAGGTAAAATCGTATAACACAGAGTAACATAAAAACCAACACTATTATAACACACCGTGTTATAAGGTAGGATGCTAAAACACTGGTCTAAAAGTAGTTAAAGTATTGGTTCGAGTCCCGTCCAGACCGCACATCATAAACCCTTGATAATCAAGGGTTTATGTTTTTGTAAATCATCCTATTTTTTGACTGGTTCGAATCCTTCCAAAATCTATGTTTAAGGGAAAGGTGTAACCAAAAAATCTACATATAAAATAAACAGTGAGGATTTTTTCAGACAAATGAAATGAAGTATTTTTATTTTATTAACTTAGGAAATTAAATACAAAATTATGATAACAGTAAAGTTTTATGGGTATTCAGATGTTGAAGAATATATTGAAAATACAAAAGTTGATGTTGTAGATTCATTTCAAATGTATTACCCAGACTCAGAATGTGAAACAAAAATAATTAAGGAGGAAGAACAGTTTGAATTTGTTTTTAGTGGAGAATGGTCAAGTCCAGAGGATATTGATGAAGACGTTGTAAAAGAAATTTGTAATAGTCATGAATTATATTGTTCAATACATCAAGATAATAAGTCAAATAAAAGTTATTATTACGATGAAGATGATGTCTTTGTTTATGACTAAATGAAAAAAATAATCTCAATTGGTTCAATTCCAGAAGATTCTAAAACTAAAATCATTTATTGTGGTGATAGTGAGACATCTAAAACAGTAGAATTAAATTTCAAAATAGAAAATCAAAATATTCATGGTTTAGATAATGAATTTTCATTTTCATTCGTCGGTGAGTTCCTCACTCCAAATTCTAATCACTTAAAAGAATTATCTAAATATATTTCTAATTTCGGTTTAAATATTTCATCAAATCATATTTATAATGGTTTTTATCTTTTAAATGAAAAAAAAGATACATTCTCTCAAAAATTTAAAATTATAGAGTCATCAGGGGGAGTTTTCGAAAACATAAACCAAAATTATAATGGAATGATATATTTCAGAAAATATTTAGAACAGGACGGGGAAATAATTGATGAAAATATTTGTGTCAAAATATTATAATTAAAAATTTAAAAAACATATTGGATTACTTATATGGAAACAACAACTGAAGAACACCCTTGGGAATTATTTCCCCAGGACAGTAAAATTAATAGACTAATAGTAGGTTCTTTCCCTCCAAATAAAATGGTACTTCCAGTTGGACATAAAATGAGATATCTAGATGGTATTGAAAAAATTAACCAAAAAGAAAAAACTAAAAAGTTTGATTTTTTTTACGGTAGTAAACAAAATGATTTTTGGGAACTTTTTATTAGTTCACTAAAGTTAAAAATAGAGATTGATGATCTTGAGGGTTTAAAATATTGGTTGGAACAAAATAAATGGGGTATTACAGATATTGTATTGACAACAACGAGAAAGAAGGATTCTCCTTCAGATCAAGATCTTGTTCCCAAAAAATGGAATAAAGATTTAATTCAAAAAGTATTACAAAATAACGAAATCAATTTCATTTACTTTACTAGTAAGTGGGTAAGAAAACATTTTGAAAAAATTATAAGTCCTAGTCTTTACAATTCATCAAAGTTATTTACTCTAATATCCCCATCCCCAAGTGGTTTAAGAAAATTTCCAAAAGAAGTATTATTGGAATTACCTAAAGTTGACCACGAATCAAATAAAGAATATAGGTTAAGATATTACAATTTTGTATTATCAAATAAATAAAATTTGTGGTTTTATTGGACTCTAAAAGTTGTGGGTTCAATATGATATTTTCATTTAAAACTTATTTCATTTATATTTAAACTGATTTTTAGTACTCCCCTCTGGTAAATATAGTACTCACAAAGTTTACAGAGTACTCACAGAGAACAAAAATCAACAAATTTAATCCTCAGTGAGGACAGTGAGTATTTTTAAGGGTTTGATTATCAGGTAATTATGAATGGGTTCGATTCCCGTCCAGACCGCAATCACTTCGAAATTTATAACTCCTTGATTTTCAGGGAGTTGTTTTTTTAGGTGGTTCGAATCCCTCCCTATTTTTAATAATATCATGTAATTAAATATAAATCAGTTGGTTATACTGATTTTTGAAAAGAGAAGTAATTAAAGTGTGTTATAAATCCGTGGAGTAATTTGTTAAGAGTAAGAGAAATTCATTCAATCCATTCCGGTCCAGAATCTTCTGAGATTACTAACTCTTCTCCTACTTTAGAATTTTCGTACTCTAAATGTACCATTCCATTGGAAAGAGAATTAATTAATAAATCTAAATTTTCATTATCACCTTCTATCCAATTTTCACCATTAACAAAAATTTTTAAATAATCATCGTCATAATGATAGTCTAACACTATTTCTTTATCCTCCCATTTAAAATGTGTATTGTATTTTGGAGGTTTAGACCAGTTTCTTATACATGTAATATTAAAAGTCTTATCCATAACTCAATTTTGTGATTATTTTACTTTGTAGGAATCAAATAAAACTTCTCCCAAAACATTTTGTATTTCATTAATTGAAATATCTGAGTCAAACATACCTATTCTACCTACTTCCCCTAACTCTTCAAGAAAACCACATTTTGTATCACAATATCCCCCAGATATCATTTCAAAATCAGTTTCTAACATAGATAATCTTTGATCATACTCGGGATGGTCAGGGTTTAAAATAAGAACATATCCTTGAAAATCAGGTCCTAATCCATATTGTTCACCAAGTTCCTCAACAGAGGAACATCCTTCCAAAAATTTATCTTTTTGTTCTTCAAATATTTTTTTACAAAGATCACTCATAATTCAATTTTTTATAACTCTAATTTACAAAATTATAACACAGGTAAAATCGTATAACACAGAGTAACATAAAAACCAACAATTTTATAACACACCGTGTTATAAGGGAGGAGGTTAAAACATTAGTCTCTAGGTAGTTAAAGGATTGGTTCGAGTCCCGTCCAGACCGCAATCACTTCGAAATTTATAACTCCTTGATTTTCAAGGAGTTATTTTTTTAGGTGGTTCGAGTCACTCCCTATTTTTAAAAATATAATGTAATTGTATATAAATCAGTAGGTTATACTGATTTTTGAAAAGAGAAGTAATTAAAGTGTGTTATAAATTAATCTTTCCAATCGTCTCCAATGTAGTCTACTTCAAAATTAAGTTCATCTTCACCTGTATCCTCATATTTACCATTAGAATTTAAAAAGTTAATGAGTTCATAATCATTCATTGATTCTAATTTTTCTTTAAGGTCTGGTTGGTCTTCAAGTTCCCACTCACAATCGGTAATAACAGTTTTTTTACCATATATTTTCATAAGTTCAATATTTTATTTTTATATAACCCTAATTTATAAAATTATAATACAGATGATTACTTAAGTCTTCTTTACACATAGTTATTTGAAAGTTTTTGATTTAAACCATTTCATCTGTTATTTCGTTTATATCATCATAAACTCTATCATCATCATCTGTTTCGTATTCAATGTATGGGTTTTCATCATCTAGATTTAAATTTATACACTTAATATAATCCCTTTCAGAAAGGGTCTTCAGAACTTGTTTTTGATCACTAAGTCCACACATAGTTAACTCCTCAATTTTTTTTCCGTCTATTTTGTACATAATTAAATTTTTATAAACCTAATTTACAAAATTATAACACAGGTAAAATAGTATAACACAATCAACAGTTTATATCTTATTTACCTAAAATATAATTTTCAGACTCTAACATAATTTTATCAGTGGTTTCTTCATCTAACATTTCACCAAGAGTATCATGACCATTATCCCAAATTTCATGGATAATATCATAAAGATCGTTACCACTCATACCAAGTCTTTCCTTTAGAAAGTTAGTAAAATTATTTATATCCTCTGTTTTATTAACAAATAAAATCACATTCCAATCATATTCCTCTTCATAAATTTCATATTTATCAGATTCATATTTATGAATCTCATTAATTACTGATTTTTTATCGGTATAAAAGTCTACATAAGGTTTGTCCATAATTCAATTTTATTTCAACTTAATATACAAAATTATAACACAGGTATAATCGTATAACACAAAGTAACATAAAAACCAACAATTTTATAACACACCGTGTTATAAGGTGGAGGTTAAAACACTGGTCTACAGGTAGTTGAAGGATTGGTTCGAGTCCCGTCCAGACCGCTAAATGAAATATATAACCTCTTCATTTTGAAGGGGTTATTTATTTTATAGTCAATTTATTATACAAGTGAGTTTTAAATTGAGTTCTAAATTTTAAAATATTTTAAATTTAATTTGAGTTTAAATTAAATTCTTTTTTAAAAATTATTTTTGAGTCAAAAAAATTAGAACTCACAGAGTTTTACTTTTCACATTTTTAGAACTCAATGAGTTTTTAATAATTTATAAGTGATTGATTTTTAGATAAATATTAAATGGTTCGATTCCCGTCCAGACCGCAACCACTTCTAAATTTATAACTCCTTGATTTTCAGGGAGTTATTTTTTTAGGTGGTTCGAATCCCTCCCTATTTTTAATAATATTATATAATTATATAGAAATCAGTGGGTTATACTGATTTTTGAAAAGAGAAGTAATTAAAGTGTGTTATAATTTCTTGGTAGTAATATTAATATTACAAATCCATTAAATTTTAGTCTTCAAAACCTTAATTATAATCTATTTGTGTAAAGTGTATAGTTATTCATCAATCTAGTAAGTTTCAAAGTTCCTGTAGAAAAACTCTTGATCAATATAGATGATTAAGGATTGTAGGTTATCAAATTTATTGTTTTTGAAACTAAGTAATTCTCCTTCTGGATCTTTTCCAGATTTAGTAATTTCTAAATCAGAATTCAATTCACAAATGAGGTTATTTAACCAGTCTTTTTCATAATTATTAGTTAGTTTCCAAAAGACAGTAACATTAAATGTTTTCGGATTTTCAATTAATATTAAATCCATTTGGTCTACATAATCATCATGTGTTAATATTACAAGATTACCTTCAAAAATTGACAGATCATAATTAAAGGGTGATTGTCCCTCATAAACCTTATTATCTAATCTAGAATAAGAAATAAACCAATTTGATTCTAGATTTTCTTTAAACTCAATTCCATTATATCCATCATTCTTTAAATTTTCAGAATTAATATGTTTCATAATTTAACTTTTTATAACTATAATTTATCAGACCTCTACATATTGATCTTTTGAACTATCCCACTTCATTGTTATTTCTTTATCCTCCCATTTAAAATGTGTATTGTATTTTGGAGGTTTAGACCAGTTTCTTGTACATCTAATATTAAAAGTTTTATCCTTAACTCTAATTTACAAAATTATAACACAAAGTAACATAAAAACCAACAATTTTATAACACACGTGTTATAAGGGAGGAGGTTAAAACACTGGTCTACAGGTGGTTAAAGTATTGGTTCGAGTCCTAATGTTATGTAGTTATGTATAGATCAGTAGGATATACTGATTTTCGAAAAGAGAAGAAATTAAAGTGTGTTATAAATTAACCTCTTTCTCAATAACATTAAACTCCCAACTAAATTCAATGTTGTTTTCATCATCTCTATACATTACCTCACCAAAATCACTCCCATATAAATCTCCATTTCCATGAAACTCCACATCAATAAAAAAATCATCAGGTTCTTGATTTTCCATTTGCTCTCCATATTGACTTATTATTTGAAATTGAAATGTTTCCTTAAAAAGGTTAGTGATTTGAAATGATAAATCCTCTCCTTCTTTTAAATATCTCCCTTAAATGGAGTTTCTTTAGTTTGATTAAAACAAAATATTTTCATAATTAAAAATGTTCAAAATGAAAAATGATTACCAGTCAAATTTTAGTGTCAACCCCCAGAAATTGTTTGACACAAAGTCAACAACATCAACATCCCAATCATCAGAGTGTGTCAAATTATTATCTATTTGACTCACTATTTCATCCTTTATTAACCTTGTATCAGTGTTTTCGTCAAAAATTATAAAGTTGTTCCAGATTTCTTGTGTCATTTGACTAATTATCCCTCTATCATCTTCAGATATTGATTCAAAAGGTTGGTCAACTTCTTCATCTTCAAATGTTTTCGTTTCCCATTCATCTGGATCATGTTGTGATGTAAAATATCCTACTAATCCTTCTTCTTCATCATCCCAAAAAAATTTACCACAAAACTCCTCAAATACTCCACCACCACCGTAACCTATTGAAGAGATATATGTTATAACACCATGTTTTTTTTTCAAAATAATATTTTGAAGAAGGTTTTTTTCTCCAGTTTCACTAGGGTCAACTCGACTTATATAATACATAATTCAATTGTTTATAATTCAATATAACAAAAATATAACACAGGAAAAATTGTATAACACAGACTACTAAATAATAGAAACATTGTAATCTTAAATTTAAAATTATTTCATTTTTATATGAACCGATTTTTAGTACTCAACTCTGGTAAATATAGTACTCACAGAGAACAAAAATCAACAAATTTAATCCTCAGTGAGGACAGTGATTATTTTTAAAGGTTTGATTATCAGGTAATTATGAATGGGTTCGATGCCCGTCCAGACCGCAAAGTTAACCTTCCATTAGGAGGGTTTTTTGTTTCCTTTTTTTAGTAAATTGAAATTCGACATCCTAATTTAATCCTATTTGAGTACCACAATTAGAGGGTATAGATTAAACTGATTTTTAAACGTACATTTTTTTCACTTCCTTAAGAGCGCACTTTTCCTTTCAATTATAGCGCTTTTCCAGCCATTGTTTTATGTAATTCAATTTCTCTTGTGGGCATTGATTTAAGCTTTGAATGCACAAAAATAGTTTGTTTTTGTCTCTGAGTCCTTTGTTTAACTTGTACTTAATCCAGAAAAGAGGATAGCTATAGTTTTGAAAATAAACCAATTGATAATCTTTTTTTAAGACAAAATGATTGTTTTTAATCTCGATATGACAAGCAAGTGACTGATTCGTGTATTGATCTGGATGTCTAAAACGGTGTTTAATGTTTATCTCTAATAATTCGGGCTGTTTGCTGTGGAATTGCGCAAAGGTTGATTTACGCATAGGAGCAACCGTATGGTCTAGTTTTATATATTTTTTAAATCCTAAAAGCTTGGCTATCTTTTGTTGTCCCCTATTGTGTTTATAAACGTTATCTGCCGCCTTCTTTTTCATTAATTTGTTAAGGAATGCATGTGCTTTTTTATACCAAATATCTTCATGAAAAGAAGTCCAAAACCCCCTCAACACTGGTTTTTGTGATACAAAAAAATCAGAAATCTTTGTTTCTTTTAACAATAGAAAGTCATCATTGAAATATATAAAGTGCTCAGAAAGACCCGGGATTTTATATAATAATGATTCTATAGATAAACTATTAAATGTGGGTAAGTACTGATTGTACCCCTCAAAAATAGTCTTATGATCAACAATGAAAACGTTTGGAAAATCTTTCTTTGCCTGTTTTTCATCCTTTAAAAACAAAGGGGTTTGGTTATCGGTTACGATGAATATGTTTCTAACGAATTTTGCATTTTTTACGATCGACTTTACGACAAATTCGATTTCATTAACTTGTCCATAACGCATTTTTGTTTTTTTACTATTTAGCTCTTTTTTATCACTAATGTAAAGGTTCATTTTAGCCTTGTGTGAAGAGTCGTTTCCATTTACCCATGTAATTACAGCATCTACAACCATTTGTTCTTCGTGCTTCATTACAGGGATTTTTTTATTGCAAGGACATCAATCATTTTGTTCGTTTTATTCAAGAGGTGAAGATGATCTTAAACAAACAAAATTACAATTAATTCTTTTCTTTCGATTCTAGATAAATCTCAAAGTTATTTAACTAACTAATATTTTTGATTTATTTAAATTCATTGCAGTTTCAATTAGAGCTAAATGAGAATAAGCTTGAGGAAAATTACCCAAGAGTTCTTTAGTTTTAAAATCTAGGTCTTCACTGAAAAGACCGAGATGATTGCTGTAAGAGAGTAATTTATCGAACAGTGTTTTCGCTTTCTTTCTTTCTCCAATTTTATTTAAAGCATCAATAAACCAAAATGTACAAACAGTAAACGAGGAGCTTGGTAAGCCAAAATCATCTTCATTTTTATATCGATACAGAAGGCCGTCATTCGACAATTCCTTTTCTATAGCATGAACTGTGCTGATGTACATCGGATCATTTGCTTTAATGAACCCATAAGGCTCCATTAGTAAAATAGAGGCATCTAAATCGGACGAATTATAGGATTGAGTAAAAGATTTTTTTTCGTCATTCCATCCCTTTTGAAGTATGTCTTTTTTAATTTCATCTTTGAGAATAGTCCATTTGGAGACTTTATTATCTTTTTTAAACAACTCAGCAATTTTGATTGCTCTATCAATTGCTACCCAACACAACACTTTTGAAAATGTAAAATGTTGATTTTCAGCACGAAACTCCCATATTCCTTTATCCGCGTACATCCATTGATCGTTTATTACCCAGGCTACATTTTTTGTAATTGACCACAACTGCTCATGGAGGTCTTTATCATCAGAGAACAATTTAATTTCAGTGTAAATAATATCCATAAGAACTCCATAAATATCATTTTGCTTTTGGTTAAAAGCAGCATTTCCAATCCTTACAGGTTTGGAGTTTTTGTAACCGGCAAGATGATCTAGCTTTTTCTCTTTCAATTCCTTTTCACCATTAATGCCATACATTATTTGAAATTCATCTCCTTTGTCAGGTATCAGATCTATTATGAATTCCAAATATTTTTTTATAACATTTTCATGACCCAACTCATGTACAACCCGAATAACCATTGAGGCATCTCTAATCCAGCAAAAGCGATAATCCCAATTTCTAACCTCACCTATTGTCTCTGGAATCGATGTTGTAGCCGCTGCGAGTATTGCTCCAGTTTTTTCATAGGTAAGTAATTTAAGCGTCATAGCGCTTCTTATTATTTCGTCTTCATACTCAGAAAAAGAAGGAGTAATAGAGCACCAGTTTATCCAATAAATGTTGGTTCTATTTAGTTCAGAAATGATTTCGTTAAGAGTTGTAGAATTTATTTTTTCATTATAACAGATTAAAAAGTAACCATCGGAGGTTAATTCAATCTCTAAACCATTGACTACTGAGGAGGTGTCAAAATCAGTGTATAAATACAAACTGTCATAATTTGCCTCCTTAGTAATGCTAACAATAAAATCATCCTTTATTAATGTTTCAGTTTTACAACTAGAATACTCTAGCTTAGGATCGTATTTAATTTTAAATTTTGGCTTTCCTGAAATTAATTTGAAATATCTAATCACCTCGGCAGGAGCATGATAACTGTTATCTTTTTTTAAATATCTAGGCATGAAATCGTGAACTTCAAAAATGTTCTTGCCCTCAGAAAACCTAGTGATTAGAATACAAGTTCTTTGGATGTATTGCTGTTCGATTTTATAATTTTCATCACAGATAATTTCAAAACTACCTCCGTTTTTATCATCTAAAATTTTGGCAAAAACAGAAGGGGAATCAAATTCAGGTAGACAACACCAATTTATCGAACCGGTTTTGGAGATTAAAGCAGAAGAATGACAATTTCCAATTATTCCAAGGTCCAGATTATTTGAATCAAGCATAAATTATTTTTTTATTGAATTAGCAATTAGATTTTTGTATTTAGTTGTACTCCATCCATGATCTCGATTTAAAAAATAGATTTTGGTACCTAAATCATCTCCAGTGAAGGGTTTATTTAAATAATCGTCCCCGAGGAAACGAATATCAAATTTTTCCTTCTTTAAAATATCATAAAGCTCAGACTCGTATGTATAGACAATTATTTCGTCTATATATTCTATAGATAATAACATTTCGGTTCTTTCTTCTAATGACAATATGGGAGGTAGTTTGTGACTTCTTTCTATGGATGGGTCAGTTTGAAGAAGAATACACAGTTTATCACAATTCTCTTTACTCTCCTTAAACATTTTTATATATCCCGGATGAATAACATCAAAGTTACCTGCAATAACACCTCTGCTTATAGTTTTTTCTTTTTCCATTGTTTTTGAGTTTAAATAAAATTCTGGATCATTTCGTGAACCTTTTTAATGTTAGATATATTGTATTTCGCCACAGTATTCTTGGATCCTACCTTAATTGTAAATGCCGTCTCTGGTAATTCCTCAAAGAGATATTCATCTGTTGTGTCATCGCCAATAGCGAAAATAAAATCGTGCTTTTCTTCGACAATTTTAACAGCAGCAAACCCCTTGTTTATTCTACTGTTTTTAACTTCAATTACTTTGTTTCCATTGAGTATTTGTAAGCCGTCTGAAATTAAACTGGACAAAAGAGTGTTCAATTCAACGACTCTTTTTTCGGCTAATTCAGGTGGAGATTTCCTGAAATGCCAGGCTATAGACGCCTCCTTTTTTTCTATAAAAGATCCTGGAGTTCTATCAATAAAGCCTTCTAGTAAAGGGAGTATATGATTCATCCACTCGTTTTTGATTACTCCATTTTTACTCCATTGGGTTTCATTTCTCAATTTATATTTGTACCCGTGTTCAGCTATTAAACTAATATTATGATTTTTAAAATGCTTATCTAGGAAGGCTTCGTCTCTGCCACTATTAATTACAAGATGAGTATTTGGCATCTTAGATATGATTTCTAAATTTTTCAAGATTTCTTTACCGGGTATAGCCAATTCCGGATTGGTATTAAAGTCTACTAAGGTCCCGTCATAATCGAAGAAAAGTAGCCTATTATTAGCATTCTTGAAGCTTGAAATGATTTTTTTATTCTCTTTAGCCCCAATAATAGTTGACTTAACTGAGTCTATTTGATTTTCTGTTTTTATAAGACTACTCATAAAATCATTTGCCCATTTGTGAACATTATATCTTTTCAATCTTTTTTGAAGCGTATTATTCCTCTTAATTTGTTCTTCATCTGGCATTTCAACTGCCTTTTTAATTGAATCAGCCAATGCATTTAAATCACTTGGATTTACTAATATAGCTTCATTCATTTCTTGAGATGCTCCTGCCATTTCAGACAATATTAAAACTCCTTTTTTAGAAGTGCGGGTTGAAACATATTCTTTAGCAACCAAATTCATTCCATCCCTAACTGGAGTTATCATTGCAATATCCGAAGAAGTGTACAGGTCAATTAGATTGTCAAATGACATCGATCTGTAAAAATACCATATTGGAGTCCAATTAACCGTTGAGAACTTCCCATTTACTCTCCCTACTATCTCATCTGTCTGTCTTTTGAGTTTTTTATATTGAGGTACGTCCGATCTAGAGGGAACGGCAAGCATTACTAATCGAACTTTTTCTTTATACTGAGGGTAGGTTTCCAGGAACACCTCAAAAGCTTTGATTCTGTTTACAATCCCTTTCGTATAGTCTAACCTATCAATAGATAAAATCAGCTTGTTGGAGGGAGAAGAATCAATATGAAGATTTAGTTGTTTTTGAAGATCAGTTATTTGATTAACTTTTAATTCATCGTGTACAAGGGCAGCATTCCAAAATTTATCATAATCAATACCCATAGGGAAAGTATCAACCGTAATACACCTATCGTTTTGTTCTATTTGATTAAAATTTACATTTAAACGAAGTAATCTTTTTACCGAACTCATAAAGTGCCTTTCATAATCATAGGTATGAAAACCTATTAAATCTGAACCTAAAACTCCATTCAATAGTTCTTCTCTCCAAGGAAAAATTCTAAAAATTTCAAAAGAAGGGAAAGGAATATGTAGAAAAAACCCAATTGTTACATTGGGATTCATTTTTCTAATCATAGCAGGTAATAACATCAATTGGTAGTCATGAACCCAAACCCTATCCCCGTCCGAAAGGTTAGCAATAACTATATCGGCAAACTTTTGATTTACTTTTTTATAAGATTCCCATTGTGTATTGTCAAACGAACTGAATTCAGTGAAATAATGGAAAAGAGGCCACAGAGCTTTATTAGATAATCCATAATAAAAGTCATCAACCTCATTTTTGTTTAAACTAACAGAGGCACAATTTTCATTTTCTAGCTCGGTTTTAATTTTCTCTTTTAGATTTAAGTCTAACTTTTCATCTTCAATGCCAGACCACCCAATCCATAAGGAACCACCTTGATTGTGAACGGAACTCATTCCGGTTGCAAGCCCACCCGAACTTGGACTAACAGATAAGTTATCATTGTCAATCGTGATATTTAGAGGGAGTCTATTTGAAACAATAATAAGTTTACTCATCTTAAAAAGAATTTTTTGATTAAATCAAATTTAAGGTTTTAATTGGGTAACTAATTTTACCTAAATGGAAATAGAAACAAAATCAATAAATCCATAATAAAAGATGTCATTATAAATAAAATCCTAAAGTTTATGTCTCATATTTTATTGATGTGACAATCTATATTAAAAATGGCTGAGTAATTTATTTTTTTATTTGAAAAAACTAACCTATACATAAACAATGCGTTTTTATTGTTGATTTGTGTTTTTTAGAATTCATATTTAGGTACACAATGATTGTATACTTTTATGATTTAGGATGGCAGTATTTAGTTAAATTATCCTTTTCGCTTAATAAATAAACTAAGTCTATTCTTTTGATTTTGGCCCATAATTATTGATTCAAAAATACACGATAGGTATCTCCCCAAAAATTATTTTGTTCTGTTGCATTAGGTAAACCATCATCTGTTAAAAGAGCATTGTTGTCTTCTGTGTTTTGATTCCATAGCCAAGCTAAAACAGATATGTTTGTTTGGTTTGCACTATTAAGTAAATGTTGGACTGGCATAATTCCCCCAACATTTTGAACACCAATTTCTCCAAAAATAAAAGCGATTTTTTGATTTTTAAGTCGGCTGATTCTTGTAGTGATATCGGTCTGAGTTGTTTCTAAAAGCCATTTTTCATAAGCATGTAAATCAAATAAAATATTATAATTATATTCAATTAATTCAGATCCCTTTTCAAGAATCGCGAGCTCTGATTGACCTTGTTCGTTGCCAGGAACAACTATTATGCTTTCAAATCCAGGCACTGCCCTTAGGTTTGACACCATTTCCTGCATATCAGATAACCAAAGGTCATGTGTGTATTGTTCGTTATTCCAACTGTAAGGCTCATTCCAAACCTCGATCCAAACATCAGGTTGGTCCTTAAAATGAGCGGCTATTTGTTTCATTTTTATTTTATAATCAACAAAAAAATCTTGTTCACTCGGATTTAAGCCTGTGAGTAAGGTTCTTTCTCCAGATTGGTTTACCCATCCAAAAGGACAAAGGATTGTAATTTTATTATTTGCTCGATTTTGATCTACAATTGTCTGAAGCGGATGATACCATACTTCATCACTTGCAAGAATCGCATTTCCTGATATTGGTTGCTCTCTAAGGTTTCCAATAAATTCACGGATAATTTGAATATTCCACTCGTTCATTAACTCAGGGTTGCCCAATCCATAAGTTTGAAGTGTATTTACTCCTTTAAATGACACAACCACACCATTCTTTGTAATTGTTTCATTTATAATTTTGAAAGGAGTATTGAGGGTTTCAATTTCTGTAGCTTGACTTTGAGGTTCGGAGGAACAAGAGATACAGAAACATAGAATTCCTGATAGAATGATTTTTTGGATTATTTTGAGCTTTATTTTCATATTAATCATCTCAACAAACTAAAATGCCCTTGAACTCTTCTTCCTTCTTCTGAGGTATATAAAAACCAATAGTCGTCTTGTGGCATTTGCTTATCATTGTACATTCCATCCCATCCAGGTTCTAATGGATTCAAGCTTTTAAGAAGTTTTCCGTTCCGATCAAAGATTTGAATTGTACTACCTGCCTGAAAAAACTGAGTAATTCCCTCGATAAACCACACGTCGTTAATTCCATCTCCATTTGGACTGAAAAACTTTTTGTAATTCAAAGCTACACTTTCGAAAGCTGTAATTCCACATCCGTTTCGATCTTTTATATACAAAGTAAATGGTCCACTTTCAACTTCATTAAAAATAGGTTCTTCCTGATAAGGCCCAGTTTCTGAATTTAATGAGAACTCAAAATCTCCATTTCCTAAGCCCTCCATTATTATTTCGATAGAGGTTGCATCTTCTCGATTTAAGTCTTTTATAATAATATTCTCGTTTAGAATTTCTGCCGCCATAGAGTCAGTTACTTCAATTCTTGTTGTTAATGTACAGTTAGTTCCATCGAGCGTAGTTGCAGTAAATTCATAAGTTCCAGCAGCATCTGGATAAATAGTAGCAGTAGTATCGGGTAAATAAATTCGTTCCCCAGTGATGCTTATAAAAACCCAATCAAAAGAATATTGATCCGAACCAGACTCTAAAAAGCCAATAGGCTCTGGATTTAGATTTGTACACCGAATTATCTCTTGATTTGTGTTTACAACCGGAATACTGTTTACTACAAAACTTAATAAACTAGATGCGGAACATTCAGAATGTAATGCTCTTGTAAGTGTAACAGTAACTTGTTGAGTGGGGGAGAAAAAAGGATTAGGGAGCTGATTTACTATTTGGGTAATTCCGGATAAATCTATGTACTCAAATTGAATTAATGTGTTGCTTGTGTTTTGATTTGGCTGACTACCATATAAAAGATCATTGATTATATTTCCTGTATCAAAAGCACTGATGCCATCTTCAATGTCAACACCGTTATCGCACTGTTCTGGCATAATTAGACTATTAATTTCAGGAATTGAATCAACTTTAAAAGAAATAAAGACAGCGTCTATACAATTACCGTCAGGATTAACAACATCCTCTAAGGGAGATACTTTTTCAAGTTCTATCCGAATAGTTTGGGAGGCAGTTAAAAAAGGATTGGGTAAAATAGTACCAATTTCAATTCCAGAAGAATCAAAATATTGAGTCAATATATCGGTCTGTCCACCAAGTAATTCATTCTGAATGTTTGAAGTTTCAAATGGGAAAAGACCGTCAAATGCATCTTCGTCTAGAGGGCTGTTTCCATCACAAGCTCTGGATACGATTACTTCATTAGAAATAGGTTTGGGCTCCACATATAGAGTTGCAATTTGCTTTAAACCAACACAACTAACTTCATCCAAGTCGACATTTTCAATGTTGGCCCAAATTTTTTGCGTTCCACTAGTTTGAGTAGTATATGAATCGTTTGTATCTATAGGGTTTCTTTTAATTAATGCATCATCTAAACTGGAGTATAAGTTAATCGATAATGATTGTGAGCTATATTTAATATCAGATTCAATTAGGGTGGTTTTTATTTCAGAAATTATTTGACTTCCAAAAGTTTGTAATCCATCCTGATCGTTAGCTGGATCGTCTTCACAAAGTGCATAATACAACATGAAATCAGGATCAATGGTGCTTGCACCAATTCGAATGTCTAATGTTGCTGAAGCGACACAACCATAGGGTGAAGTTATTTTCACGAATACCTGTTGCTGGAAAGCTTCGTTTTGGAATCGTGTTGGACTGCTTATTTTAGAGTTTAAACTGAAATCACTTGAAGTAAAAAACTCGAAGGTCTCTGATGCTGGTGTAGTGGATAGATAGCCTGTATATTCTTCTAGATTAAAAAGTGATCGCCCATCGTTTTCTTCATCTTCATCACATTGCTTGATGTAAAAAATTGGATGAACAATATCAGGAAGAGGAGCTATGAAAACAGAGGTCATTGTTCTTTCATAGCTTGAACAATTATTAGAGTCTAGAAACTGAGCAAAATATTCTTGACCATCAATCAGAATCGTTGAAGTTGCTAAGGGAGATCCTCCTTCAGAAGTTAGATACCATTCTGTTCTGTCAAAAGTACCCGTACTAACTACACTTAAGTCATTGATTTTAGCTGGATTTATAGCGTCAAAACAAAATACTTGTTCTTGTTCAAGAATAGGAGGTGGAACTACTGGCTGAACAGTTAGTAAAACCTCATTAGAATTTATAGGACAAGCATAATCATCTGAAAAGACTTGAACGCGATAGGTTCCTGAATGAAATTCTTGAGAATTTAAAAGAGTTAATGTTGTTTGATTACTTCCAGAAAAATATTCATCATCGATTACATCCTCCCAAATTGTACTTGTAACATTGTATTGCCACTGATAATATGTAGTTCCAGTATGGCTTGCTACTACTGAAAAAGAAGAGGTAAAACCACCACAACGAACAACAGACTCTGGTTGTGAAATTATTTGAGGAGCAGTATTGAATACTTGAAATTGAAAATCATCTTCTACATTTCTAGTCGGTATTAATGAGTATTCATGATCTATAAAGCGCCCACGATTATCAATCGTACCCAAATCATAACTAACTGAACCTGTTCCCATAACACCGTTATAATCAGGATCACTGGTGCCGAAACCTGCTTCGAATAAATCATAACATCCATCTGCATCACTATCTGAGTCAAATAGGTCCATTAATCCGTCTTCATCTGTATCAAGATAGCGGTCGATCAATTCAATTCTGCCAAAATAGAGACTAGCAACATTTGGATTTTTCTGAATTTGCTTTAAAATAATACCCGCAGTATTTTTAGAAAAAAATTCAAAAGGAGTCGCGTCTATAAAATTTGGGTTGAACTTAAATCGAACCTCTGCGCCAGTAAATACAGTTACGCCAGTTTCAAATATTCCATCAAAATTTGAGTCAACTAAAAGACGGTCACCCGGATCCCATAAGCTTATGTTTATTTCTGCTGAAGAGGTACTCCAAATGAAGGTATCCTCTGAATTTGCAGTTCTAGTTTTTGTTTGGTCTTCGGATATTTTAAGTGAAACATTTTCAGAAAAGTTAAGTGCATAACTTAAGCTAGAATTAAGAGAAGGAGCCAATTCTGATTCAAAATACCCCGTCGCAGTTCCTAAAAAGATATTTTCAGAACTTTCTGTTTTTGAGAGTAATGCATTCAAAGTAAGTTCTGTTTGAGTGGAAGGATTTAATGGGTCAGATAAGTTAATTACCTCATCTCCATTAGATTCTACAGAATCTAAAATACCGTCATTGTCATTGTCCAAATCAAAATTATCAATGATTCCATCTTCATCAAAATCCGGAGGGCAAATACTAATAGGAATTAGCTTTGACATATAACTTGTCCCAGAGCAATTTATTACTCCAATCACTAAATAATTCCCAGGCTCTGTAGGGTGAAAAGTTGATGATTCTCCATTATTTACAGGGATATTTTCATTGTTCAAGGGATTTTTTTTATACCATTGGAGTGAATCAAAATTGCCTTCATTGCTAACACTTAAAACAACATTAGAAACCCCCGCTGCAGAAATACAAGTTCCTAATGTAGTGGCTGTAAAATCAATGTCTAATTCTGGAGCAGAGGGGAAGCCAGAGTAAAAACTTCCAGAACTTGCTGAACCATTAAAATTAAAATAAGCCGCATACAGTTCATCAGAACTACTAACTCCAATATTACCGTTTAAACCTCTTATTTTATAGGTTACATAATCCGATCTTCCTGTAACATCTGAAGGTCCAACAACGAGAACTGAATTTAAGTTTTCTATTAGGGTGTTGTTGATTTTTACAATTGAATTTCTTTTGGTAACAATTGTAATTCCTCCGGAATAAGTTATGGATCCAATTTGTTCAATTAAAGCAATGTTATCAATATTCCCTCTATTTTCACAGCTCAATGGAGGTACAAAAAACATCCCTTGGTTCGCTTCCGAGGTACCTCCGATGCCTTGGTAGGCAAATACATTTTTAGAGGCTCTAACGTATAAGTTACTGCCTTCATATGCATCACCTTCAATTACGATATGTTCTCCAGCTGCAATAGGGTCAACGTTTATGGGGCTACTACTTCCATTTATCCATACATAAGTATCATCTTGATTTGCAACAAGGAGTATATTTTCATAAGAATCTTGACCATCACCTCGAACGAAAATATATTCGTCTCCAATTTTATCAGCCCCAACGATTTGGTCAAAACCATAGTCTCTTGCTCCTCCATTACCAAAACTACCATTAGCAGAGCCACAATTAACAACTACAGGTTTGTTAGAACTGACCAGAGTTCCAATTAATCCATCTCTATTTTGATTGATAATTGTTCCGTTATTGTCAGTTACTTTAGCTGCGACTACATAGCTATCACCTTTGTTTAGTAGGATGTTTTCCACTGGAAATTGATTGTTTCCAAAGTTTTGAATTACAAGACCGGAAGTAATGTTATTAGAGAGGTTTATACGCGTATTATCTTCGGTAGCCATAACTGAGAAAAAGTTAAGATAATTAGTTTGTGGGGTACCTTGGTTGTTATAGGTTCCAATTCTAAATTCAGTTCCTAGTGCATTTTCTCCCTTGCTGACAAGAGCTCCTGCTTGAGCATAATTTCCTGCATTCATTCGAACAGATACATAAATCGGAGCATCGGCTTCTACTGTATATCCTTTATTTGAGAAAACCTGGCTGGTTGTTACTGGATCTACTACCAATTGAGAAAATCCTCCATTTGAAATGGTGTATATATAGGGCGAATCTCTGGATACTTGCCCTTCTATATGATCTGAATCTTCAGACCCAGAGGGTATAATTGTAAATGAAATTAATTCTTCGCTTGGTGTAGATATATAAAAATACTGATCAATTGGGTCAGCATTCCCTTGATCTGAACTTGTAAGTGGAGGGATATAATGGACTTTACTTAGTTGTGCATGTCCATGAAAAGAAATAATAAGCAAGCTATAAAAAACTACTTGCTTAATTATTAATTTTATTTTGGGCATAAAGTTTTAACTAGTTATCTGAGTTTAATATAGATTTTAACCTTTAAATTTAATCCTCTTAAAGTAAATATAACAAATAATTAAACTACAAGTTCGGATCAGATAAGTCTTTTAGCGGTAGTGAAGATTTTTAAAATTTAACAATAAAAATGTGACTATATTTTTGTGGGCTTAAATTGAAATTCTTTTTTTTTGAGTTTAAACCTGTTCTTATCACTAAGAAAACAAAATTTAGTTTTAATTTACATAAAAAATTTCATGAAACATTTGATTCTCGCCATGCTATTACTTGTTCCTATATTAAGTTCAGGACAGAGTAGACAAGAAAAAAGATTAGCTAAACGAATTGAAAAAATGAGTACTCCAAAATGGCTTAAAATATCAGGCAATAAGGCATCTTTTGTTGATAATAAAAACAGTTACATAGCTTCCAATTCATTTGACGACCGCATGCAAAATAATGGGCGAATGAATAATAATGGCCGAAAAAACTTAGTCTATGACAATGTTGGCGTTAACAGAAATTCTAGTTTAGATTACAGTAGGATTGAATCAAGATTAATTCAAATTTCACTTTTTTTACCAGAAATAAAAGAAGTAGAAGTGCAGATTGAGATTAATTGCGATGGGACTTACAAAGATGTTCAATATTTAGTGATTGCTAATGAAGACTTAAAAGCTTTGAGAAGGATGAATACCCGAGAAGATTTTCTGAGAGATACGAGAGTAACTGATCCGACTGTTTTTAGAAAAATTGAAATGATACACGCAACTCTATGTAGTTAATGAAATTTTTAAATCCATACATTTCTTTCATTTTGTTGGTGTGCTTTAGTTTATTATTTAGCGCAAGCCTTTGGGAGTTATTGAATGGAAAGAAGGTCGATGGATTCATTCCTTATATTCTAATTCTATCGGGTTTGGCATCGATTACATTTCTTTATTTTCTGAGAAAAACTTACAAAAGAATTGATCGATTAATTTTTGTAAGATGGGGTCTTGGCTTTATTTTTTTATTTCTTTTTAATGTTCTGATTGAGTCACTCATACTTCCTTTTCTAGAGCTTGATCATACGTCAAAAAACGATCTTTACTTTCAGGTCTGGTGGGTTTTTGTTTTAATGTGGTTCTTTTTTGGATGGATAATTCTCAAAAGAATTAACCTCAAATAGTTCCTTAAAAAGAAATTCCTACCGTGAAATAATGAAGTCCTGAAGCTCCTAAGTTCAGTGTTCCTAAGTTTGAAGTGTAATGATATGAAAAAAGATATCTGTTGTAATTTAACCCAAAAACAGGAGTAAAGTGACTGTAGAATTGATTTGGAGTAGGTGGAATTGAGTTGGTTTCAATTTCGATAAAATTTCTTCTGTAAGAGCCTCCAACCCATAAGCGTCCCTTGTTGATTATTCGATATAATTTAAGGTTTAAATCTAGGCTACTTTCGTTTGTTTTTTCTAAGTGTTGAATTAGAATTGAGGGTTCTATGTTCCACCCATTATCAAAATAGATTTCATATTGAAGAGATGCTAAATAATGTTTGAACCTAGTAGATTCGAAAGAAACAATATCTTCTTCTATGGAGGATTTGGTGTTGTTTAAAGTTATGTTTTTGATTGTCAATTGTCCTGATAAATGAGTAGAAACATAAGCAATTCCAGCATCTATAGTAGTATATCCAATTCCACTTGAATTATTATTTAATAATGGATCTGAAATTCTTGGATCATAACTAGACTGGTCTAAATCATATTTAATAGAACCAACACTCAGGCCAAATGACAGTTCTTTTATGTTATCGTTTTTTGTTGGAAATGATCTTTTTGTTTTCCAAACCTCTTCATTAAAATAAATCCTATATCCAAAGGTTGCATAAGTTGAATTTTTGGAGTGATAACCATTATGATCTTTAATGAACTGCATTCCAATTATAACATTTCGAGTCGCTTTATATTCTAGGGTTAACAAATCGGTACCGGGTGCTTCAGGAATGTTAAACCACTGCTGTCTACTTCCGAGGTTTAATCTAAAGTTAATTAGGTTAGTACCTACCATTGCGGGGTGAATTACGTATAGATTTTCTGAAAGATATTCATTGAATAATGGTACAAAGCCCTGCGCATTTCCTTTCTGGAAATAACCAAGTAAAAGTATGAATACAATTAGTTTGCTTGATTTAAAACCCATCACTGAGATTTTCATAATTCAATGCCGCTATTTCTGAAGCAATCATAAAATAGTTAGTTTTTTAAAGCAGTCAATCATCGGGAGTAGTTTGTGATTTCGCATGTCCTTCCATCAAAAATAAGGATTTTATCATGGATAAAATTAGTTATACTTTCTTTGTGTAAAAAAAAATAGGCACATCAAATGCGCCTATTTTTTTTGTATGTAATAATTTTTAGGCTGCTTTAAAAGCTTTCAGTTTTTCAATTAATTTAGGAAGAACTTCAAATGCATCTCCAACAATACCATAATCAGCGGCCTTAAAGAAAGGAGCTTCTGGGTCAATATTAATAACAACCTTAACCTTTGAAGAGTTAATTCCTGCTAAATGTTGAATTGCTCCAGAAACACCAACTGCAATATAAAGGTTAGAAGCTACAGGCTTTCCTGTCTGACCTACGTGTTCGCCGTGAGGTCTCCAGCCCATATCAGAAACCGGTTTAGAACAAGCTGTTGCTGCACCGAGAACATCCGCTAAATCTTCAATTAAGTGCCAGTTTTCAGGGCCTTTTAACCCTCGACCACCTGATACTACTACATCTGCATCAGCAATTGTAATGGTACCCGTTACCTTTTCGAGAGATGAAACTGTCATTGAACTCGTAGCTTCTTCAGCAGAAATAGTACTTTGTTCAGGTGAACTTTGTGTTTCAATAATTCCAAAAGCGTTACTCGACAATCCAATGATATTGATGGGTTGGTTTGACGTAACCGTACTAAATGCTTTACTTGTGTAACAGCTTCTTTTGAGGGTTAAAGGTTCCGTGCTCGAAGGAAGTTCAACCACATTAGAAGTGTAAGCTGCAGATAATTTAACTGCTAATAAAGGAGCTAAATATTTACTATCTGCACTTGAACTTAAAACTATAAGGTTAGCTTGTTTTTCAGAAGCAACCTGAGCAATTGCTGCAGCAAATTTCTTAGCAGAAAAACTTTCTGTAAAACTACCAGTTACATTTACTACCTGGTCAACCCCGTATGCGCCAAGAGCACTTCCGTCTTCTTGATTAAAAGAAACAGCAATTAGTTTCTGACCGGTTTGGTCAGCTAATGCTTTTCCGTAGGATGCAACTTCAAATGCAGCTTTTTTAAAATTTCCATTTTCAGCTTCTGTGTATACTAATACTGCCATAATTTATTTTTAAAATTGGGGTTATATAACTTTTGCTTCGTTATGAAGTAAATCTATTAATGAGTCTATGTCTTCCGCGTCTACTAATTTAACAGCCCCTTTAGGTGCTGGCTTTTCAAACGAGGTAACCTTAGAAGATGCAACTGCATCTGTAGAGGCTATCACTTCTAGTGGCTTTTTTCGAGCCTGCATAATTCCTCTCATATTTGGAATAATCAAATCAGATTCTTCTACAAGACCTTTTTGAGCTCCTATAACTAAAGGTAAACCGCTAGTTACAATTTCTTTACCTCCGTCGATTTCTCTTGCAGCAGTTGCTTGATTATTTTCTACTTCGAGAGAAATGCAGTTAGTGATGTATTCATAATCCAGCATTCCAGCTACTAGACCTGGTACCATTGCACCATTATGATCTATAGATTCTCTTCCTGCTATAATTAAATCGAAAGATTCTTTTTCACATACACTAGCTATTTGCTTGGCTACAAAAAAACCGTCAGAAGGAACTGCATCCACTCGAATTGCTTTATCTGCTCCAATCGCTAGACATTTTCTTAAAATCGGTTCGCAACTTACGTCTCCAACCGTTAATACAGTAACTTCGGCTTGTTGCTTTTGCTGAAGCCAAATAGCTCTAGTTAATCCAAACTCATCATTTGGATTGATTATGAATTGAACACCTTGTGTGTCAAACTTTGTGTCAGATTCGACAAAGTTAATTTTTGACGTAGTGTCTGGAACATTGCTGATGCAAACTAATATTTTCATATATTTCCTTTAAGAAGTTTAAATTCGATTTTATTTAGTGTATTTATTTACACTATAATTGAATTCTGACATTATTTATTACAAAAGTGATGAAAATTTTATTAAATTTCAATTTAATTTAAATAATTTTCAATCTTTAAAATAATGATTGAAAGTTAGATCAAATGACCTGTAAAGGTATCTTTATGAGTAATGTAAATGTAAAAAGAAAAAGAGGGAGGCCTGTTTCTTCAGAGAAATTGGATATTAATGTTTTATTAGAGGCTGCATTAGAAGTTTTTTCTGAGTTTGGTTATGAAGGAGCTCAATTAAAAGAAGTCGCTTCCAAAGTTGGCGTTACGACTCCGTTAATAAGTTATCATTTCGAGAATAAAGAGGATTTATGGAAGCAATCTATAATTCATTTATCTTCTAAAATAATGCAGCGTTATGAGGAGGTTAGAGCCTCTAATAACCACTTAAATGGAATCTCATTATTAAAAGCATTTACAAAACATTACCTATATTTAATGGCAGAGTTCCCTTCGATGTACAAAATTTTGCTTCAAGAAATGGGAAGAAAATCCTGGCGTTATGATTTTGTGAGTCAAAATTTATTGATGCCTGTAGTTTGGTTTAGCCACAAACCCATTACTGAAAGTGAAAACCTAGAAGAGTTCAAAGCTATCCCCGCAGCAAACTTTGTAAGTATAATGTTTGGAGCAACAAGTAGTTTTTTTGTTTTAGCTCAAACTTTAGAGGCAGAGTACGGTATTTCTCCTTTTACGAAAGAAAACATAGAAATGCATGCAAATATTATGAATGACCTTATCTTTAAGCAATTCGAATAACTTAATTAATTTTCAAAAAAAGATTCTTATAACATTTCCCAAATGATATTAAAAGATTTCAAAGAATTCAAAGACCTACAAGGCAAAACGCTCAAGCCCTCGGAGTGGCTTCAAATTGAGCAAGAAATGATAGACCATTTTGCAGCCGCCACCAAAGATTATCAATGGATTCATGTAGATCAGCAAAGAGCCGAAAAAGAATCTCCTTATAAATCTACAATCGCACATGGATTTATGTCCATTTCATTAATTCCCAAATTCTTGACAGAAGTATTAGATGTTTCTTCACTTAAAATGGCGTATAATTATGGGCTTGAAGAAGTTCGTTTCCCTTACCCTGTTGTAGAAGGTTCTTTGTTAAGAGGAATAATACACGTAGAAAGTATTGAAGAGCAAAAGTTTAAAAGTTTAAAGGTGATTTGGAAAATTAAAGTAGAAATTAAAGGAGTCCGAAAACCAGCTTGTGTGGCTAAAATGATTACAATAGTTTACGAATAATGTTATTAGATAGCTACTTTCACCAAATTTTGTATCTTTGAGCATAAATTTTACTCTACTTCAGAGAAAAGAAGTTGTGTTGCTTGCATGAAAATGCAAGAGGTTTGTAGAAAACCAGTGAGAAGCTTTCCAATGTATTGGAGGGCTTTTTTTATTTTTGATAGACGTTAACAACTAGTATTCTTAATTATTTTTGGTGACAGAATAAATTACTAATTTTCAATAAAAATTTTCATGCTTATATTGAACACTGTTTTGGCCTTAATTTCACTCGGTGGAGTTATCTATTTGATTGTAAGTAAAAGTAATGGAAAAAATTCAAATTTTCTAAATGAGAAAGTTACGGAAAGCATCCGAGGGGAATTTTCTTTAAATCGGGAAGAATTTTCCAAAAGTTTAAAAGATAATCGACAAGAATTAACTTTAGGTTTAGAGCGGTTAACCGAAAAAATGGAACAGAAATTAGTTTCAATTATTGAAACTCTAAAAGTTACAGAAAAAGAAAGCCGTGTAGAGTTGAAGTTAAATCTTAAAGAATTTCAAGATTCTTTTTCTAAGAATGTGAAAGAATTTAACGAATTGCAAAGATTGAAATTCGACCAAATGAACCTACGTCAAGAGGAGTTGGTTAAAATGACAGAGAGTAGGTTGGAGAAGATGAGAGAAACAGTAGATGAAAAGTTACATAAAACTTTAGAAGAACGTCTTGGTAAATCTTTTGAGATCGTTACAAACCAATTGTTGGAAGTTCAAAAAGGTTTGGGAGAAATGCAAAATTTAGCATCTGGAGTAGGAGATCTTAAAAAGGTACTTAGCAATGTAAAAACTAGAGGTATTCTAGGAGAAATTCAACTAGGGAATATTTTAGAACAGATTTTGTCTCCAGAGCAATACGATTCTAATGTTAAAACAAAAAAAGGATCAGATGCTCATGTCGAATTCGCAATTAAGCTTCCTGGAAAAGGAGCTAATGATTCGTCAGTTTATCTGCCCATTGACGCAAAATTCCCGCAGGAAGATTATGCACGACTTCAAACGGCATATGATATTGGAGATACTGTTGCGATTGAAGCTTCTGTAAAATCTTTGGTACAATCGGTTAAACGCTTTGCCAAAGAAATTTCATCTAAATATATAGATCCACCACACACAACCGATTTTGGAATTATGTTTCTTCCAATAGAAGGTCTTTTTGCAGAGGTTGTGCGTCAGCCTAATTTAATCACGGAATTACAACGAGACTATAAAATTGTCATTACTGGACCTACAACTTTAGCGGCTATGCTTAATAGTCTGCAAATGGGTTTCAAAACTTTAGCGATTCAGAAGCGAAGTAGTGAAGTTTGGAACGTACTCTCCTCTATTAAAAAGGAATTTACCACTTTCGGTGGAGTTTTAGAAAAAGCCCAGAAAAAATTGAACGAAGCAAATAAAGAGATTGAAACTTTGGTAACAACTCGTTCAAGAATGATGCTTTCTAAGTTAAGGAATGTTGAACAACTTGAAGGAGATTTTAAGGAAGAACAACCTAATAATATAATTGATTTTAAGGACTAGGATTTTGTTAAATCACGAAGAGTTGTTTTTTATTATCTTAGGATTAATAAAGTAGACAAGAATTCTTTTGTTTAACTCTAGTTTTTCTTTGTGGATTAATGTGTGACTAGTTTTTGTTTTAAAGAGTTGATTGAAATTGTCAATGCATTTATTTTTTGTCGATTAATATAAATGGAATTTTTTCCTTCAGCGAAAAAAAACTTCATTCAATTCATTGTTCCCAACCCTTAATTTACTTAGTAATAGATTTATAATTTTGATTAAAGTTATTCAAGTATATCAAATAACTCATGAATAAAATGAAACCCAACATTACTAAATGGTTCAATTAAATCCATATTCTTGTAGTTAATTATATCCCACTCATTTATTTTCTCATCATAGAATATTAGATTTTTGTTGTTTCTATAATAACCATATCCTCCGGTTCTAAATAAAGTGTCACGATAGACGAAATCTAATGATAGATTGTGAATTTTGTCATCATATGAATTATCAATTCTGACAATTGAATCATTTCTCCTTTCATATACGATCCCGCTCGATTTATTTAGAAAGATTGTTTTGCTTTTGATTTGAAATTTTTCAGTAATAAACCCACTTTCATATTTTAATGATAGATTATGTACCGTCCCGGTAGAGTCAATTTGAACAATTTTATTACCAACAATCATTATTTTTTTTGAGGAATAAATAATGTGAGTAATAAAATAAGTGTTGATGATAATATCGTATGCATATACAATATTACTATTTTGATTTTAAAACACTTTTATTTAAATTATTATTACAAAAAATAATAAGAAAAGTTACCTAATAAATATTATATTTTTCTTATATTAATAAAAATTATCATGAAATCAATAGAAAACAATTTACCGTCATTAGAGGGGTATGTTAAAGATCTTAACAATGTCATTACATGTAAAAATATTAGTGAGTTAACTAACTTATTAAGTAATAGTGCAACATATTTTGTAGGGGGAGAAGATTTTGATCTAGTTGAAGTAAAGACATCTCTTAAAAATAAAGGACTAAAGACTAACAAGGATATGATAATAAATTATATATGTTATAACAATCTATCCTATAATTTAAAATATGTAATTGAAGAGGATATAAATGTTTTTAATACTTTACATAAACAAGATGAAATAAATAACTTTCGAAATGCCGTAGATAGAAATAATATATCTCTATACATATCAATGTGTCTTGAAAATATTTTGATTATTTGTGATATAATTGAAACAATATGGGATAAAAATACTATCAATGAAATTTCCAATATTAACGATTTAGTGTCAAAAGGAAGTAAATCGGTGAGTTGGATGAAGAATAGTGATAGTTTGATGAGATTCTATAATAATGGTAGTGAAAAAACTTGGAGATATAGATTCATTCAAGAACTTGGAATTCAATTAGAAAAACAAATTTCACTCATCAAAGGAATTATTTAAAAATAATACAATACATTTTATTTACTTTTTTAGAAAAATCATCTCTCAAAAATGTGGAGGTCAATATTTAATTTTTTATGAGATAAATAGTTATATATTATTTTCAATAAATCAAGAGTTCAAGAGACCATTTAAGATTAAGAAGGAATTAATTATCATTAAAAAGAGTGATCTTCACAAAACAGAGATATAAACATTGATTAATTATTCATGGATAAACAAAATTATATTGTAGAAATAATTAGTGAATTATCATTAGTATTCTGGTTATCAATCTATCTTGTTTCACCGGTGTTTTTGGTATTGGAAGTTTTTGTTCAAGAATTCATTACTAAACTGATTTATATTCTTACTAATAAACTTCAGTTAGCTAGAGAAAAGATTCAAAAGATTGGTTTTAATTCAACTGAAAAACTTCAACACCTTCAATCCCTTCATTCCGAGTATGAAAAGAAAAAATCACTTACGGAAAAATTAAAAATTAGTGAGGATTTTTTGGATGAGACTAGAGGAGGTATGTTTCTGATAAATGAAATGAGTGAAAAAGTGATGGGAAAAATTACTATTGATCAATCAGTTGATGATTATAAAGAGGATGATTATTTCTTTGATCGAAATATTATTTCTAAACAAGACTTTTCAATTCAAGAATTAAAAAATATTCAATCTAACATAAAAATTGAAAAATTAAATGGGAAGACATATTACACAAATAGTTCAATTAGACAGAATGTAAGAAGGGTCACATCTCAATTTAAAGACGAAAATTTTAAAAAAGAGTTTATTTTAATGTTCAAACAAATTGAAAGTGATTTTCTTGAAAATGTTGAAATGTATCTTTTTCAAAAGAGAGTTTATAAAAAATGGAAAATATTTAAAATAGTTGCTTTTATCCCCTTTATGTTATTTTTATCAGAGTTAGTTGAGGTCATATTCGGGATACTATTTGAGGATTTTATTTCAAATTGAATTTCTATATTTTAAATAGAAACTAATAATTTATATTTATGAAAATAATTTATGTTGATCTTGATGGTGTAGTTGCAGATTTTGATAGAGGAAAAAAAGAACACCCTCTTGGGAACATCACTCCCTACATAGGGAGACCAGACAAATTACCTGGAGTTTATGAAAATTTAGATCCTGTGGAAGATTCAATTGAATCAGTCAATAAACTTCTAAATCATCCAGATTTTGATGTTTATTTTTTATCTACCGCTCCGTGGGATAATCCTGATGCTTGGACACATAAAAGATTGTGGGTAGTTAAGTATTTTGAAGAAAAATTAATTAGAAAAAGATTAATACTGTGTCATCATAAACATTTAATGATAGGAGACTATTTAATTGATGATAGAAGATTTAATGGTGCTTCTGAATTCCAAGGTAAATGGATTCATTTTGGGAGTGAAGAATATCCCAATTGGAAAAGTGTATTAAAATATTTAAATATTGGATAAAAGATACTTAACAAAATCAAGATTTAAGGAAGGATTAGAATGTCCAACAAAACTCTATTATTCCAAGAATTCAGATTATCAAAATAATCAACTTGAGGATTCATTTCTTGAATCATTAGCTGAAGGTGGATATCAAGTAGGTGAATTAGCAAAATTTTTAATTTCTGATAATCCATATATCGATGACATAACTGTTGAAAGTCTAGATTATGTTGAATCTGTCAAGTTGACTAATCACAAATTAGAAAATGAAGAAGTTTCAATTGCTGAACCTGCTTTTTTATTCAATAATCTTTTTGTTAGGGTTGATCTTCTCCAAAAGAAGGGTAATGAAATCGATATTTACGAGGTAAAATCAAAGTCTTGGGGGTATGAAAGTGTGGATGACCAAGAATTTAAGGTATTTATAAAAGAGTATAAAAGAGGAGAAAATGAGGGTAAAAGGAAAATTGATCCTAATTGGAAGTTTTATCTTTATGATATAGCCTTTCAAAGATATGTTGTTCGGAATCTATTTCCTTCAATGAAAATAAATACTCACCTTGTTTTGGCAGATAAACTTTCGAAAACTTCTATTGACGGTTTAAATCAGTATTTTAAAATCAGTAATAAAAATGGAAGAAAATCTGTTGAGGTAAGCGGTGACTTAAATATTACTGAGCTTGGAAAATTACCCTTAAAAGTCATCAATGTAGATCAAGTCTGTGATTTCATTGAGAAGGAGAAAATAGGAAAAAATAGTTTTGAAAATCATATTGAGTATCTTTCAAAATTATACAAACAGAAGATTAGAGATTGGAAAAAAATAGATCATGATTGTTTCAAGTGTCAATACAGAAATGATTCCTTTTTTGGATTGAAAAGTGGATTTCACGAATGTTTTAAAAATTCTGGTTACAATCTCGATGAAGAATCTAACTTGGTTGAAAGGATTTGGAGAGCTACAAAAAAAGAGACTGATAAAGGGAATTTTTTAATCGATCAAGTCAACGAAGAAGAATATATTGATAATGAAGTTGAGGATGAAAATGGAATGTCGACTTCATTCAGACAATACATTCAGATAAAAAAAGATAAAGAGAGGGATAATACTCCTTACTATCATGAATATTTGAGTGATGTTATACAAGGATTAGAAAAACCATATCATTTTATTGATTTTGAAACTAGTGGAGTGGCTATACCATTTCATAAAAATAGATCACCTTATGAATCAGTTGCTTTTCAATATTCCTACCACCTTTATGATGATGATAAAATTGAACATAAAGGAGAATATTTAAACACCAATCCAGAGTTCCCTAATTATAGTTTTATTAGATCATTAAAGAATGAGTTTTCTCCAAATTTGAAAGGAACGATATTTAGGTATCATAATCATGAAAATACCATACTCAATAAAATTTACACTCAATTAATTAATGAGTCTTCTATTGAGGTTCCAGATAGAAATGAATTAATTGATTTTATTAAAGAGATTTCTCAACCTACAAGAGGTAATAGAGGAGAGTGGAAACCTACAAAGAACAATATGGTTGATTTGTATAAATTAATTGTTTCTCTTTATTATTCTCCATATTCTAAAGGTTCAAACAGTATAAAATATATTTTACCATCGGTGATCAATGATTCTTCATTTCTAAAAACTAAGTATTCGAAACCAATTTATGGTACAAATCAAATTCCATCTAAAAACTTTTCTAATCATTCATGGTTAAATGATAAGGAATTGGATCCCTATAAAAGTTTACCTCCAGTTTTCTCAAATATAAATGATGATTATGTAGGTTATCTAAACGGAGAAAATTTATCATTTAGTACAATTAATGATGGTGGTGCCGCTATGACAGCGTACGCATATCTTCAATTTGGTGATTTAGATCAAAATTTAAAAGAGAGTATTAGAAAGTCATTATTGAAGTATTGTGAATTAGACACCATGGCAATGGTTATGATATTTGAACATTTTTTAGAAAAAACTAAATAATTATGGGGAGAAAAGTTTCTTTTAAAATACAGGGTTTTATATGAAAATTAAATTAGATGAATTACTTGAAGAATTAATTATTCAATTTTTCCCAAACCATATTTTTACTTTAAAAGGGAGTTTAGAATGGTACCCTACAACGGAAAAACAGAAAGAAAGACATTTTAAAAAGTTTGGGAAGGAATTAAAACCTCAAAAAAGTAGATATAAAATTAAACAGGTTTTTTGGGAAGGAAAAACCCAAGATGATAACGTTTCATCACACCACCAAATTGTTATCAGTGAAATTGAAAAAGATGGTGTATTTTACATTATGAATGATCATAAAGTTGAAAGAATGGGACAAACATTTAGATATAAATTTAAAATAATTGATTATTTGAATTTATCGGATTATTCAAAATGTAAATACGAATTATTAGATAAGAGAATGATAATGATTAGGTAGGAATTTATTTCATTATTATTAAAGGTTTCGTGAATAAAATCGACTTTTATTTCAGATTTTAATCATAGATTATCTCATAACCACATTAAATTTTATAAACATATTATGGATGAAAAATATTTTGAAATAGTAAAACTGTTTGATTCTAAATTCAACGTTGAAGAAACTTATTCTCACTCTGAACTTAGAAAGTTTATTGAAAATGAGGAAACTTTCGTTGTAAAGAATGTGGCTGCTTATAGTTACAATCGTTGGAACAAAGGGATGTCCGTCATTTATTCTGCAGTTAAGAGGTTAATTAATCAAAGTGTATCAGAATGAAGGAATAAGAAGTTTTGATAGACTCTCTTAAAAACTTTTGAATTGAATAATGTATCAGTATTTCAAAGATGAGGTTTCTTGTAACTGAGAAAATACTTTTTCCCTAAAATGGGTATCGGAGTGGTTTTTATATCTATTAGATTATAAAGAGTTTTTAAACATCTTTCAAAGTAAACAATTTAACAGTTAAATTTTTTCCTCTAAAATCTTCATATTCGTATTCTCTTTGAAGTATTTGAGTTTTATAAAGTACATTATTCACTAATTCTATTTCTTCATTAGGTGTTTCCAGTGTAATACATGTGTGAGAAAATTCTTCTGGTTTAGGTTCTGTGTCAGATTCTATTGAATAACTAATTAGGGTGCCTTTTAATTCTTGATAGTAAAAAAGAATATTAGGTCTTTTATCGCAAGGATAAGCATCACATTCTGGATTACCTGATGGAATATATGATTCTAATACTGGAGTATCTATATGTTCATATATTTCATCAGGAACTTTTTCATCCCAAGGAGTATCAATTAAATTAAGAATTTCTTGTGACCTCCAGATAAGATTATCATTTCCATCTAAAAGGATAAAATTGAGACTAGAATTACTAATTGAAGTTTTATTTATCCAATAGTTGGTAAGTAAATCAGCAATATAGTTTTCTTCTCCAAGTATTGTAGACAATTCGGAATACATCTCTTCTAGTGAAGAATAGTCGTTTTTTGTTTTGAAGTTGTTGATTTTTAAAACTTCATCATTTGAAAGTATATGTGCAGATCCATCAAAACAAGTTCCACTCATAATAAGTCGAAATTTCATAATATTTTTTTTATAATTCAAAGAATATTTATCATTATTAAAAATGTTGAATATGATAGTAGTTGTAAATAAAAAAATGGACCTTTAATTATATTTAAATCAGTTCGATTTGATTAAGATTTATCCTTAACTAATTTCACAAGACATTTATTCCTCGCACCTCGACCACCCTTTAAAAAGATACCACTAGACAAGGTCATTGAATAAGCAGTTCCTTTTTTTCCGTAAATGAAGTCAGGTTCTGTTGAGTTTTCGGAAGACCAATAAGAATCCCCTATGCTAAGATTAGGTATTTTCTCTCGATATTTATGTATTAATTTTAATTCTTCATTGTTTGGTAATCTTGAACCATCCTTCATCTTACTTACAAGTTTGTTTGCTTGATCATAATTCATTACACCATAATCCCCTGGGACTCTTTTTGATGAATTATCAGGATAGAGTAAATCGACTGATATTAAAAATGGTAACTCTTTTATATCTATAAATTCCATATTCAAATTTTATTAAATAATTAATACATCTTATTATTCCAATGACCTTTATTTTCTTGTTCATTATTTAGTTTTATCCAGTACGATTCAATTGATTTATAAAGATTTATATCATTAAATTCAAATTTATCATCATTCTCTTTTAAAATGAATGTTTTTTGTTTTGAAGGTTCATATATATAGACTTTGACCTCTTTATTGTTGTATAAAACTTCTTTTTTAATTCCTTCTCTAACATCTTTCATTACATTGTTTTTGTGGTAATTAAGAGGTCTACTGTATCTTTTGGACTCTCCAATATACTTTATATAATCATCAACAATTAAAACATAAATTAGACCGTTTTCTGAGACTTTTGATTTGAGTCCTCTTTCGTATTCAAGATCGACTTTATCTAATTTATTTTTGTGATATTTTCCAACATAGTTAAATAAAGGTCTTATTTCTTCCCAAAGGTTATTAGGTTTGTGTTTAATCATAAATTTTTATTTTTATTTAAATACTTAATATTAATCTTCAAGTTTACTTTTCGGGTATCAACTCTTTATCAAAGAGTACTTTTAGTTTTTTGAGTTCAGATTCTTCAATTTACTGTTTTCATATGTTGTAAAGTACTATTAATACGATGCAACTAAATTTAACTAATAAATTACATAAATCTATTAACATTTTTTTTTTAATTTCAATTAAAATACTATATTCATTTTGTATTAACACTAAATTAAATTAAAATGCAAATTTGTCCTTATTGTCAAGAAGAAGTTAAGAAAGAAGCTAAAAAGTGTAAACATTGTGGTGAAATTTTAGATGTTGCCTTAAGAGCTGCTGAAGAAGCTAAAAAATCATCAGGAGGGAACGTTTTTAATGTAGCTGGTGGTTCATCATCATCATCATCATCATCATCATCATCATCATCATCATCATCATCAGATGGAAATTTCTTGAGTAGAATTACTTGTTTAGACTGGGTTTTAATATTCTTAACAGGAGGATTGTGGTTAATTGTTGTTGCATTGAGAGGCAGGTAGTTGAAATCAGTATTAATAAAATTTATACGTTTCTATCAAAAGAATATTTCTCCTTTCAAACCTTATAGTAGTTGTATTTTTAACCCTACTTGTTCAGAATATTTTATTCAAAGTCTTGTTAAATACGGATTATATAATGGAACAAAATTAGGACTTAAAAGAATCTTCAGGTGTAGACATGGATCTCGAGGTGGATATGACCCTGTTTAATTTTAAAGAATGTAAGATCAAATATAAAATTTGATTAGGTACTGAATATCCATCATTTGTAAGACTTGAATCAGTTAGAAAAGGAAGTTGTGAAGAATGTGGAAAAGATGTTATAAAAAGATTAAAAGATGCTGGGTATTAATTATTCAACAAACAAATTCCCATTTTGATCAAATTAAATTTGAAATATTGTGGAGCAGAAGAGAATTTATTTTTTTGGTTAGGAGTTTTGTCAATTCTTTTTTTGTTTTCTTGTGAGAATGAAAGTATTATTACAGACGATGGTCAAGGTATCCAAATTCATTTTATTGACGGTTTAAACGATGATCCAAGATTTCAGTTGTCTAAAAACATTGATGGATATTATGAATTAAATTTAGATAGATCAAAAAATCAAACCATTCAACGAATTACAGGAGTTCTTTTAAGAAACGGAAAACCTATTGAAGATTCGTGGAGTGGTACTCAACCTAAAATGGTTAATTGGGAGTCTAATCTATATTGGTGGTTATTTGAAGGAGAAACTGTTGCAAACATTACAAAAACCTACCTTAATTTATTTACTGGAGAATTAGTATACGTTAATCTACCTCCCCTTCTTAACTGGAGTGATATCATAGTCCCCACGATCAACAAGAGTTCATATACTGATGAAAAAACTGGAATTGTTAATACTGTAATTTCTCCTATTCAAGAAATGGTTGGAGATACAATGAAAATTAAAATGACTTATACTCATTCAATAACTCAAAAAGAAGATGGGTCAAAATTTTTTGAAATTATAGGAGAAAAAGTTTTTAAGGATTCAACTTATATTATTTTAAAATGAGTTCAAATCATACCCCACAAAACTTCTTCCTAACTTATCACAAACTCTACCTGTAGTTCCACTCCCCATAAAAGGATCTAATACCAATTCAAACTCTTTTGAAGTTTGAAGAATAGGTAGAGTGATTATTTCTTCAGGGAAAGGAGCGGGATGTTCTCCTAAATAATCTTACAAGAATAGTAACCTCATCTTCAGGTAGATAAAGTTCCTTTTTCTTTCTAAATAATGGTACAAGATTTATTGTCATACTTTACACAATGAGTACCAAAGATACAAAAAAGAACCGTATAACTTTACACAAAACTTTACACAAGGAGGTGTATGAAAAGACAAAACCCTCTAAATCAATGATTTAAAGGGTTTAAAAGTGGTACCTCCAGGAATCGAACGATACACATATATTATTGACAAACAATTAGTTACAAAAACATGTTGTTCTTAAAAAGAACATATTTGTACTCTAAGTTGTTCTTAATAAGAACAATAGAATTTTATAAAGAACAACTAACTATTTATTAAAAAACAAATTTGTATTTTTTGGTTTTGACGAGGATTTATCACCATTCCCAGATTCGGTATATGTTTTATCGTAATATCCTAGATATCCCTTGTAATAGAAACTTAAAGGTAAATTAGTTTTAGTAAAACATCCTTCAAATTTTATTGTGTAAACATTACTATCGGATATTTCAATACTTAAATTGGAGTTTGAAATATCCAATTCATCTCCATCACTCGTGGTGTTACCGTTATTTTCATACTCCCCCCATTCAACATAACTTAAAAAACTTGTTTCAGAAATTTCACAAAATTTTTGTTCAAAACCTTCTTCTGATTCATCATCTAAATCCCCTAAAAATTCTATTAATTCGTTGTAACTATCGAATGTAGAATTTAAAATAGTTGAGTTTGAATTCCAAAATTCTAAGTAATTCATATAATTACCTGGAACAATTTCTGATTCAGAGGGATATAAAAAGAGAGAGATTTCAACACCATCTCCTGAAGTATATCCATCAGTGTCAGGACTCTTTCCTTCACTGTACAAAACAAGATCTAGATTATGATATCTTTCTTCACCAGAACACACGAAATCATTACCATAATCCATAATATGTCCATTAGATAAGGACCAAGTATCATTCCCGACTTTTAATTCCATATCATTATCTACTAAAACCTCATGTGAGATAATCTGGTGGTTTCCAAGGTTTTCAGAACCTGTATATGTTATTGTAATGACTTCAATATCTTCAAATAAGTCACCATCTTCATTAATATCTTCCTCTAAAATTTCTTCTGTAGAAGAGGTTGTATTTGAGGAGGAAGTAACATTAATTGTTCTTGTTTGTTCAGTTCCTTGAGAACCTGTTCTAGTTTGAGTAAAATTAGAAGTCTGATTTGTAAAATCAGGTGACCAATTACCAAAAGTTTCTTGAGGAGTAGGTGTAACCATTTCATCACCACCATCATCCGATGAACAACTTGTGATAATTACTGAAAATATTAGTACGAGTATAGATTTAATAGATAGTTTCATTATTCAAATTTTAAAATAAATTTACTTTATAAAGTAAATAAAAATTCTTTATATAAACTATCCATTATTCAATTTTTGAGTCAAAGAACAACTCAAATTATTAATACATTGAAAAACAAATAGTTATGTGAGTAGTTCGAGTACTAAATATTACTAAATAAAAAACCCTAACTAATTTAATATCAATTAGTTAGGGATGGTGGTACCTCCAGTACCAAGACCATATTTTTATATACTGATTTACAATAGGTTATAAATAAAAATAGTACCCGTGGGTACTAATTTAAGTACCTTTTGGGTACTATCAAAATCCTTTGGGTACTAAACTCTGGGTACTAACAACCTCTGTTAGATTTGGCAGAAGTTATTTTCATCCTTTTTCTCACATTTTTTTACGTTTTCTAAAGTTTCTAATACTTATATATAGAACCAATTGTTCTACTGAGTTGTAGATTACTTTAAGAAATACTTAATCTACCGAGATACTACACCTGACACATGGGGGAAGTGCCCGATAATGACCAACACTCACCGATAGGTAAAACCAGTCATTAGTGTTCCGAGAGGTAAATAAGAAAGGTCTGAACTCGTTAAAATGCAGATAGGTTGAATTCTTGTTTGAGTATCTGTTAGATTCAACTGAAAAATGGGAATAGTTTTTTAAAAGGGAATTTCCCTTAATGGACTCACTATATCTAATTGTGAAGTATTAGATGAGTTTTAAATATTATAAAAGTTTATAATAAAGAGTATCAACCTCGAACTGATTAAGTATTTAGAGTACGAGGTTATTACTGTTTTTTAAAATACTCTGAAAGGAAATAATATGTTAAGAAATATAACAGATGAACAAGCAAGACACATGGTAGATATTCTAAAAAAGAAATCAGAATTGATTAAGAACTTCTACCATAAGATTGAGAAGTACAGAATAAGTGGAGATAGAGAAACCTATAGCAAGAAGTTTAAAGAACTTTTAGAAAAAGAGGAGATTAAAGTATATGGAGAGAAGATTGAGTAAAAAGGATTTAATGGAACTCTATGGAGTAGATAGAGTAACCATAGAAGATTGGAGAAGAAATAGAGGATTGAAAATGATTGAAGTCTCTACTCATTCAAAATACATTACAGAAAAGGATTTATTAGAGTGGGAAAATAGTCTGAAAGGGAATATTAAAGTTAAGAGGTTAAATAATCAAAGTGTATCAGAATGAAGTGTTGAGAAGATTTGATAGACTCTCTTAAAAACTTTTGAATTGAATAATGTATCAGTATTTACAGGATGAAGTTTCTCGTAACTGAGAAAGTACTTCCCCCTATGCCCTAATCGGGGTGGTTTTTATATCGGAGTCAATTTTTTTCCCTTTGGAAAATGATAGGGTAAAATTGAAAAATGATTTTTTGTAAATTTAATATGTGAAATATATCTACATACTTCTGTTTTTATCCACTTTAATCGGGTGTTCCAAATTAGACGAACCAATTTTTTACCCTTGTAAGGATGGAAAATGTGATTCGGTATTTTATGTAGATGTTCCTTATAGTTCATATCTAGATAGTAATGGTTATTGGAGAGTGTCCTATCAAGGATTTAAGTATTTCACCGTAAAAGGAAAACTTGATGAACTACATGAGAAGTATGTTATTAATGGAGTTCCTTTAGTAGAAACCATTTTTGATTCAAATTATTGGGTTTGGATTAACAATTTGAGTTTTACAATTCCTGTTTACTCAGTACTTAGTTGGTTTACTGATGAAGAGTTTAACAATCCAGTTCCTGTTGGTGAGTATACTATCTATCTTACCGATATATTTGATGATGAACCCCCACTTAATATAACTGGTTATCAAATAACAGAAAACACTTGCATGGATTGTCCATACACTCCACTATATATAAAATTTTAGTTATTATATTTTGCACCAATTCTTCAAAAATCATAAAGAGAGGAGAAACTAAGATTACTGAAATCCAAAAGGAGATTCCTAGGTTTTTGATTATATAAATTAATTGATCTATAAATTCAAAAAAAGACATATATTGTATAATATGAATTATCATAATTTACTAAAATTTATTATTTCAGAGTTTTTTTCTGAATCAAATTTTGATTTACATGGAAAATTAGAGTGGTTACCTGTGTCAGAAAGAGAAAAAGAAAGATATTTTAGAAAAAGAGGTAAAGAGTTAAAACACCAAAGAAGAAAATATAAAATTTCAGATATCTATTGGGAAAAAAAAAGAACGGATCAAACTAAGAAAAAAACTTTTTTTACCTATCACCATATCTTAATAAGTAACATTGATAATAATGGAATATTTTTCTGTATAAGTGATTTAAATCTTGGTTTTGGGGGACATAAAATGAAATATGAATTCTCAATAAAAAATTATTCTGAAACCCTTAAAATAAAAGATTTACAATTATTTTTGGTTGATGAAGATATGTTTATGATAAGATAACCCAAAAAAAATTATGAAAAAATATAATAATCCACCAAAAAAAAGTGATTTTGAGTATTTCCAAAATTTCTCAGATTTTCAAATCGTAGTATTATGTGAATTTGAATTACTTAGAAAAAACAAAAAATTTACAAGAACAGATGGTCCAAATCCAAATCAATTATTAAATGATTTTATAATTAGTTGGAAAGAGAATGAATTTAAAGAAGTTTCATTTAGAGATAGATCTAGTTTCCAAGTTGATATTCAGAAAATTATTCCATTTTTATGGACTGTTTTTGGAGATATGTCTGATAAAAATCATCTTCATATTTTTAAAGATAGACTTACTGATGAGGAATCCAAAAAACTAGAGAACATCCTTATGGATCTTCAGAATAAATGGGAAAAAGATTTTATGGAATACAAATCGATTTCAATTTTGACTGATGAGGAAATGATAGTAAGATGGAGTGAGGAAAAAGGTATGTATGAGGAAATCAAATAATTTGTTTAAAGATTAAAATTTTGATTTCACATGGCAAACGAAATGAGAACTTTTCTAACTGTGGTATCAAAAAATCCAAAAGTTCCTATACGTCTAAATGAAATATTTAATCGTAAAAAGGGAAATTATGAAACTACATCTTTAGATATAATCAATAATATAGAAGGGACAAATTATTGTTTTTCTGATGAAAAAGATGGATGGAATAGAGAGGTTGATTATCCAAACAATAAAATTTGGGAAAAATATATTGGACCTAAATGGTTATATGTAGAGTATAATCATGATGACAATCCAGAGTTTTGTAATATAGTAATTAGATCAGCTTGGTGGTTACCCAAAAATTTTATATCATTTTTGAGAGATGATCTTCAAAAAATTGATTCAGATTGTTATTTAAAAGGAACTTTTGAAGAAGAATCATATAATCCTAGTGGATCATTTGTATATGGTATTAACCAATATGAAGATATTGAAGATATTGAAGAGGAGTTTGATTGGGATGAATCTAATTTGGATGATTTTTATTTAGAAAAATTTCACAATAAGTTATTAGAGTTAGAAACCCTTCTAGTTTCAAATTATATTGAATTTATAGATTCCTTTAAGAAAAATTAATTTATGTAATTAAAAATTTAAACTTCAACAACAAAATATCTAAAAGAATTTTTATTTACTCCATTATTTTTTCCATTCCATAATATTTTTTCAGTCTTAATTTCTGTTAAATCAATTTCATCAGAATAAGTTCTTGATGACCAATTTGGTTCTTCAAATTTTGTTTTTAATTTTTTTTCATTTTCAAAACTATATTGATGAGAATTTGTTTTCCCAATTCTACTTTTTTTCCAATATAGGTAGTCATTAGATATAAATATAAAATATCCCGAGTCTATCTCCTTTTTCTTCTTAAGATCCAGGAGTCTTTTTATATCTATAAGAGAATTAAGTTTTCCATTTGTTTGTGCTCCCTGATTTATATATTTATGACCCTCAACTTTTCTTGTTTTAAATTTAATTTCAATACCAATTTTAATATAGTCTTTAATGAAAATATCGGTGTAGGTTTTATCAATTGATTTATAGTTAAAACATTTTTCAAGTTCAAGTTCAATATTTTTTTCTTTCCAAATATCAATAGCAAGTTTCATTTGAACTGACTTTTCATTTAGATACTTCTCTTCATTATTATTTTGGATAATTATCTTGTCGCAAGACTTCTTAATTATATTCAGATAAGTCATAGAGTTTTTTTCAGCCGGAAGATAGAGAAAACTATGAGGATTATATTATTAATTATTTAAATAATCCTGACAGTGATGAAAAATTTCCTCTTACACTCAATTAAATAAAATTAAAATATTGAGAATCAATAATTAGAGGTTGTAATAATCCAACCTCTGAGATGTTTTCCATCAGTTCCTCTATATAGGATAGGGTGTAGATTTCTTTGTTCTTTGGATGGTGAGTAAGAGAGGAAACTTTAACCTTCATAGGGTGAAGGTAGCGAAGAAATTTGTGGTATGCAAGTAATCATAAATCTTCTTAAGTCTGAGAGGGTATTTTAATCACCGACTACTATTTTTTGGAAGAGTTCATCAAACTTATTTTGGTCAATCCACCCTTCATCAAGGGAGTATTTAAGTTTTTCTATTTTATCTTTTTGTTCTTTGGAAAAGGGGGAAGGGGTTTTTTGTGGAGGTTTATTTGTGGAGGTTTTTGGGGGTGTATTGATTTCCTCATAATCTAAAAACAAGTCATCATTTACGAGGGTTTTTTCTTTATCAAGTACCTCATAATACATATCAAATACCTTTCTACTTTTGTGTCCCGTCATACTTTGTATTATACGAGTTGGCACTCCTCTTTCTATTTGTTCCCGTACAAACGTTCTTCTACCAATATGGGAAGAAACTAAACTCCACAGGGGTAATCTTTCGGTTTTTTCTATTGTACCTACCAAATCCCAATCACGTTGGTTTATCTCTCTGTTTAACCCTACTATTCTGCAAACGTCTTTTATATACTTATTAAACTTATTGTTGGATATACTATTTCCTAATTCGGTTCTCGGGAAAAGGTAGTGTTGTCCGTGTTTTCCGTTGGAGTATTTCCTCCATATCTCATAAACTAACCTATTTCTTGGTACTTTAACGGGTTCCCTTTGTTGTCTTATTTTTTCCATATAAAAGGTAATCATACCCCTTTTATATCCTAAAACAGGGTCTGTTTTATCATCATAAACTATATCACTCACTTTCATTTTAATCATATCTCCCCATCTACAACCTACGTTGGAGAGGAATAACAACATATCTTTATATACCTCAAAAGTGGTGTATTTAACCTCTTTTTCTTTTCCATCTTTTCTTTTCCACTTATCTAAAATATAACTCAACCTTTTTTCTTTAGTGAGTATCTTTTCGTGTTCTGTATTGGTAAAACAAAACTTATCGTATTTGTGGAGTTTAATAACCTCATCACGTTTAAGAAAAACTATATCAAGGTTTTCGTCATTTCCTAAATAAACATTTTGGGGTTTTCTTATTTGGAAGGAGGTATTGTATTTTTCTTTACTCCAAGAGGAAAAGTTGGAGAGTACTTTTATTCTTTTGTTTATTGTAGAGGGTTTTAATCCTTTTGTATCATAGCTCCACTTGATATATCCATATACCCAATCCCTATCTATCTCATCAGGAAAAAGGAGTGTATTGTTTTTATTTTGGTAATGGGTGGTGTATTCTATTATCTGTTTAATACTACTCATAACCCCTCTTTTGGTACTATCTCTTTGGGGGTTATACTCTCCTTTAATCCATTTTTCGTATTCTGTGAAGAGGGGTAAAAAATGGAGTTCTTTGTGTGTATCGTCTTTCTTTTCCTTTCTTTCCTTTCTTTCCTTTCGTAAATAACTCTTTACGAGTTCTACTATGGGTTCTTTATCTTGTTTTTGGATGGTGAGTATAATACCATTTATCTCATCTAACTTATTTCTAATAAGTAAGTTCTTTACCCTATGGTTCTTATCTGTTGTTTTTATTGGGTTTTTGGAGGTTTTATCTCTCCATTTTTTATCCCAATCTTTAACTAAACAAGAAACGTTCGTAGAAATCTTGGTTCTTTTTCCATTATAGTAGTAGTCTATAACCACCCTAACATCCTTACTATGAAGAAGTTGGGGGGTGGTTTTCTTGTGGTCTAATCGGTAATAAAGTCCCATTTTTTCGTACCTTTTTTACTATACTAGTATACGAAAAATTCCTCAATTTAGTACCCTAATTAGTACCTTTTTGTAGTTTAAGGGTGTAAAAAAACCCGAAACCCCTTTGTTTATAAGGGATTACGGGTTTTGGGTAGTGGTACCTCCAGGAATCGAACCAGGGACACATGGATTTTCAGTCCATTGCTCTACCAACTGAGCTAAGGTACCTTTCAAGTGGGTGCAAATATAACGTCCTTTTTAATTCTCTACAAAACATTTTATCTAAATTTCTTATTGTTTATTTTAGCGGAAACGAATTTCTATGATAAATTTGATTGTCGATGCGGGAAACACCTCTGTTAAACTTGCTTTATTTAGTAAAGGTGAAATGCTTTTAACAAAACATATTGAGCCTAATATTCAGACTTTTAAAAGAATTTATGAAGAGTTCGAAAAAATTAGTTCAATATTAATTTGTGATGTCCAAGGCTTAGATTGGAGTTTTTTAAACACAATTTTTGACCCTAAAAATATTTTTATTTTAGATAGTACCTGGAAGCTTCCTTTCATAAATTCATACAAAACACCTGAAACTTTAGGTGCAGATCGAATAGGATTAATTGCAGCAGCAGTTAAGGAGTATCCTAATTCTAATGTTTTAGTAATCGATTTGGGAAGTTGTATTACCTATGATCTAATAAAAGAAGATCAAACTTACGTGGGAGGTATGATATCCCCAGGTTATACTATGCGTTATAAAAGCTTAAATACTTTTACGGGGAAACTACCTCTTGTTGAAAATGAAACTTTTACTGATGTTATTGGAGACGATACAAAAACATCCATTCAGGCAGGTGTTTTTAATGGTATTTTACATGAAATTGAAGGTCAAATTGAATTTTTTAGACAAAAAAATGAGAATTTAACAATAATTTTAACAGGAGGAGACTGCTTGCAGTTGTCTAAACGATTAAAAAACCCCATATTTGCCCATCCGAATTTTTTGGTTAAAGGTTTGGATTATATATTACAATTCAACAAAAAATAAATTTGAAATACTTATACCTAATAATATTCCTCGCAGTATCGCCTTTAATTTTTGCCCAAAGCAATACTTCATCTCCATACTCTATAGGGGGTTTAGGTGAATTAGCTTTTAAAGGAAACGCGATTAATAGACATATGGGAGGTCTTGATATTTATTCAGATTCACTTCATGCAAACCTGAATAATCCTGCTAGTTTTGGAGATTTAAAGTTGGTTACCTACGGTGTGGGGATTAACTATAAAAGCACCAAACTCGCTTCCAGCGCAACAGAAGAAACAATTGCTTCAGGGTCTTTAGACTATTTTCTTGTTGCCATTCCTACAAAACACTTTAGTTTTGGTTTTGGTATACTCCCTGCTACTTCTGTAGGTTACAGGTTGCAATCAATTACACAAGGTGATGATATTAACAATGTAATAAGCCAAAACGAAGGTTCTGGTGGGCTAAACCAAACATTTTTTACGATTGGTTTTAAAGTTACAGATTACCTAAATCTTGGAGTGAGTGCAAATTATAACTTTGGTAGAATATCAAATGAGTATTCAAGACAGGAGCAAAATGTCGACTTTGGTTCTTTCTTTAACAAGAAATCATCATTAGTTGGTTTTAATTATCGTTTTGCAGCACAGTTTAAAATTCCTCTGACCAATAAAATCCGTTTGGATGCAATGTCTTTCTATGTTCCAGAGAATACATTGACCTCGACAAACGAGAGTACTTTTTTTACACGTTCCATTACAACATCTAACATTGGAGATATAGAAAATGTAGATTTGTCTTTAAATAATTTACAAGAAACCAAAATAGCAATGGGAGATCAAATTTCCGTTGGCCTTGGAATTACTAAAGATAAAAAATGGTTCTTTGGAGGTCAATATACCCATAGAAACTCTGGTGGATATGTAAATGATTTTATAACACTGGATAACATAACCTACGCTAATGGGAATCGCTTGTCGATAGGTGGTTTTTATCTTCCAGATTACAGTTCGATTACAAGCTACTGGAAAAGAATTGTTTATCGTGCTGGATACCGATCAGAAAATACCGGTATCTTGTTTAATAATCTGCCGCTCAAAGAAACTGGCATATCTTTTGGAGTGAGTTTACCATTGGCAGGATATTCTAATGCAAATATTGGATTTGAATATGGGAAACGCGGAAGTCAAGATAACGGACTCATTCAAGAGTCTTATTACAATTTGATAATTGGATTGTCATTGAATGACATCTGGTTCATAAAGAGAAAATTTAATTAACCTAAATACAACAATAAATGAGAACTTTAACAAATTTCTTAATTTTAACTTTTATTCTAAGTGCAGGTATTGTTCGTGCTCAGGACAATGGAACTTGTGCTCAAAACTTGTCTATTTTTTACGAATCTGTAAAAATTAAAAACTATGATGTTGCCTATGAGCCGTGGGTTGCAGTTCGACAAGAATGTCCATCTCTGAATATAAATATTTATACTTCTGGAGAAAAATTACTTAAGGCTAGAATAAAGGCAGCAGATGCGACTACCAAAAATGCTGAAATACAAGATTTAGTTAAGCTTTATGATCAATGGATACAATATTTCCCGCTTAGAAAAGGGAAAAGTCTAAAAGGAAATATCCTCTCTAAAAAAGCAAAATTATTACTCGATACAAAGACCGGAACTACAGAAGAAATCTTTGCAATTTTTGACGAAGCTTTTACAACTGACATCAAAAGTTTTTCAGATTTCCAGAGACTCTACCTTTATTTCGAATCAATGCATGAATTGTATAAAAAAGGAAATTCTGGAATTACTGCTGAAAAATTATTTGACAAATACGAAGAAGTTTCTGAAAAACTTGAATTAGAAGGGACTATCACCTCCAAGAAATTAGATAATATTCTAAATAAAGAAACTGCTGGAAAAGCGCTGTCTAAAAAAGATCTTAGAAACAAAAAGATTTACGACAGAAAGTTAACTCAGTTGTCAAAAGTCATCAAGAATTTAGATGCTATCATTTCAATTGAATCATCTTGTGAGAATTTAATACCCCTTTATCAAAGAAATTTTGAGGAAAACAAAAACAATTCTGTATGGTTAAACCGTGCTGCTTCTCGAATGAAAAATAAAGAATGTTCAGACGATCCTTTGTTTGTTACTATTGTTGAAGCTTTGCATACAATTGATCCATCTGCAAATTCTGCTTACTATTTAGGAATATTAAACGATAAGAGAGGAAACAGCAGTGAGGCTTTAAGATATTACGAAGAATCCATAACCTTGCAAACAGATCCTTACAAGAAGGCTAAGATTTTACTAAAAATTGCAAAAGAATTTGAAGCTAGAGGAAGAAAGTCTAAAGCAAGAAGTTATGCTAACAAAGCACTTAAATTTCAGCCATCTTTAGGAAGTGCTTACCTATTGATATCGAGGTTATATGCTAGTTCAGCAAATTCTTGTGGTACCACTCAATTCGAGAAAAGAGCAATATATTGGTTAGCAGCTGAAACTGCTAGAAAAGCAGGACGTGTAGATGCCTCTTTAAAAAAGACAGCAGAACAAAATGCTTTAAGTCACGAAGGACGTGCGCCTAGTAAAACAGATATTTTTACAGAAGGGAATGCTGGAACAGTAATAGAGTTTTCTTGCTGGTTTAAAGGTAGTGTTAAGGTTCCTAACTTATAAATGAAACGTATTGTTTTAAAATATAAATTAAGGGTTGTCGTTTTTGCGACAGCCCTTTTTTGTTCTTGTGACTTCTCTGCAGAAAAGCCGGCAATTAATAATTTAGGGAAAGCAGATCCTGCAGGTAAGGGATATGAAATAAGAATGGTTTATACTGATTCTACTAAGGTAAAAGCTATTTTGGAAGCGCCTCTTTACCTAGATTATTCTAATTTATCATTGCCTTATTCAGAGTTTCCAGAGGGTCTTAAAGTTACTTTTTTAGATGAATTCAATAATGAAAATATTGTTCTTGCCGATTTCGGTACTCTTTACAATTCTACTAAAATAATTGATCTTGTTGGTAATGTTAGTTTGACTTCTAGTGATGGTTCAGTCTTAAATACAGAACAGTTATTTTGGGACGCAAACAACGATTGGATTTTTACAGAACGTGAGTTTAGATTTGTAGGTCCAGAGTACAATGTCTTAGCAAACCGATTGGATACCAATAAAGAATTTACTAAATTTCAAACTGGGAAGCTAACAGGAACAGTCGCTGTTAAGCAAGAACCTGTTGAAAAATAAAAATACACTTAAATGAAGTTTTATAAAATATCTGAATTAATGTATATCGTTGTTGCTACAGTATCTCTTTTTGAGGTAATTACTTTGTGGGACATTGATCGAGAAAAATCATATTTGTTTCTAGGTTTTGCAGCTCTTTCTGTATTTATGGTTTTATTCCGCAGGAACTACAGAAAGAAATTTAACAATAGAAAACCCTAGATGATTGTAACAGACATCGTAATTATTGTTTGTCTAATTCTCTCAGCTTTTTTTTCTGGGTTAGAAATAGCGTTTATTTCTTCCGATAGGATTTTTCTAGAAATTGAAAAAAATCAAGGTAATATTGTCGCAAAACTTCTCACTTTAATCACAGAAACACCCTCCAAATTTATTGCTACTATGTTGGTGGGGAACAATATTTCGTTAGTTGTTTACGGGATTTTCATAGGAAATCGAATTATAACAAGTCTTTTTCCAGAAGTAGATGCTTCAAATCTTCCTATCAATATTTTATTCTATCAGACTTTAATATCTACAGTCATTATACTCTTAACTGCAGAATTTCTTCCGAAAGTATTTTTCCAGCTCTATGCCAATAAGCTCATTAAGTTTTTTATAATTCCAGCAGCTTTTTTTTATTATCTGTTTGTTCCCATAACTTTTTTTATTATCAAAATAACAGATGGCTTGCTTCATTTTTTCTTTAAAACCTCTGCAGAAGTTTCAGAAATATCATTCTCGAAAGGCGAATTAGGGGATTACATAGAAAAACAAGTCGAATCTGTATCGGATAAAGAGCAATTGGACTCTGAAATTCAAATTTTTCAAAATGCACTTGAGTTTTCAGACTTGAAAGCACGAGAAGTAATGGTTCCTAGAGCGGAATTGGTAACCATTGATATTGATAAGAGTATAAAAGAATTAAAAGAGCTATTCATGAACACAGGTCTCTCTAAAATACCTGTTTACCAAGATTCAGCAGACGATATTCTTGGTTATGTCCATGCTTTTGAATTGTTGAAAAAACCTAAAACAATACGTAGTATTTTATTACCCGTTGAGTTTGTTCATGAACCGCTACCAATTAACGATGTTCTAAATAAACTAACTCGAAAACGAAAAAGTTTAGCAGTTGTTTTAGATGAGTATGGAGGTACATCTGGAATTATAACAGTTGAAGATATTGTTGAAGAATTATTTGGAGAAATTGAGGATGAGCATGACGTAGTTGATCATTTTGAATTAAAAATTAGTGAAAACCAATTTGAATTTTCTGCTCGCCTCGAGGTTGATTATTTAAATACCACATACGGTTTATCTCTTCCAGAGGAAGAGTTTTACGAGACATTAGGTGGATTAATTGTTCATTTCACAGAAGAAATACCTGATCAAGATTGCACTTTTTCTATTGAAGGGTATGAGTTTAAAATACTGGAAGTTTCATCCACTAAAATTGAGCGAATCTTAATTACCATAAAAGATTCCTAATGTACCATTTATCAACTCAATAGGAATCTGTATTATATAGTTTTATTCCCTTTTATTATTGCTAAGGAAATTGTATTTTCGCAACTAATAAAAATTTAAATACCCACAAGATGGCCATATTAGGTAAAATCCGCCAAAAGTCGTTCTTTCTGATTCTAATCATAGGACTTGCATTATTTGCTTTTGTTATTTCTGGAGTTTTTGGAACAGGAGCTGGAGAAACAGGACCAACAGATCCTATCGGAATTGTTAATGACGAGGAAATTAAAATTGAAAACTTTAGATTTCTTGTAGATCAAACAGAACGTCAATATGGATATTCAACAATCCAGGCTGTAAATGTTGTTTGGAATCAATACGTAAAAAGCACTCTTTTTGAAGCAGAATTAAATACTTTAGGTATTGATGCTGGTAAAGAACAAATTGAACAAGTTGTTTCATCCACTGAATCTATTGTTTCAGATCCACGTTTTACAAACGAAGCTGGATTTTTTGATTTTGGTTTATTTGCAGATTTCATTTTACAGATGAGAGACCAAAATCCTCAAGCATACGAACAATGGAAATCTCAAGAAGCAGCAATTATATCATCAGCTAGAGAATCAATTTATTTTGATTTAATTAAATCTAGCACAAGTATTACTGATAAAGAGGCTGAGATTTTATATCATTTAGAGAACGATAATGTTAATTTAAACTTCGTTCAAATTCCTTTTTCAAGTATCAATGACAGTTTAGTTTCTGTTACAGATGCTGAAATAAAATCTTACATAAAAGACAATTCTGCTTCCTATGAAACTGAAGCAAGTAGAGGAATTGATTTCGTAGCTTTTCTTGATACTCCGACAAACGAGGATAAGAATATAATCAGAAACAATCTTGAGACTCTAATTAATGACCGTGTAGAGTATAATGACGTTTCAAAGCTTACCGATACTCTACAAGGACTAAAAACAACGACAGATGTTCAGGATTTTGTGGATAAATATTCGGAGGAAGGTTTTGACTCATTATATGTTTCGAAAAGAAATTTACCTATTGAATATGCAGATATCATTGCAAACTTAAATGTAGATGAGGTATTTGGCCCTTATATCGATATAGACTCTTATAAAATCACTCGCCTACTTGACCGTAAAGTTAAAGGGAACATAAGAGCTAGTCATATTGTTGTAGCTTATAAAGACGCTGTTGGGGCTAGCCCAGAAGTAACAAGAACTAAAGCTGAGGCAAGAAAAATTGCCAAAGACTACCTAAGACAATGTAAAAGAAAACCATCGCAAGTAGAGATATTAGCTATAAAACATTCTGATGGTCCTTCAAAAACTAGTGGTGGAGATTTAGGTTTCTTCCAAGAGGGAGGAATCACAAAAGAATTTTATGATTATGCTAACAAAGCTAGAATTGGTTCTGTCGGTTTAATAGAAACAGAATATGGCTTCCATATTGTTAAAGTAACAGATAAGCAAGACTTGTATTTATTGGCTAATGTGACTCAAAAGATTCTACCATCAGAAAAAACAACAGATGGTGTTTTTCAAGCAGCAACAAAATTTGAAATGGAATCTGCAAATGAAAACTTTAATGCTTTAGCAGAAACATCGAACTACACCCTTAGATCTGTGAATCAGATTAATATTTTGGATGAGAATCTTCCAGGTCTTCCGAGTCAAAGATCTATTGTTAAATGGGCATTCGATTCTGAAACCGAAATAGGAGATGTTAAGCGTTTTGATCTTTCCTATGGCGGTTACGCTGTTGTAAAGCTCACACAAGCTAAAGAAAAAGGATTAGCTTCAGTTGATGAAGTACGTGCTGAAGTAACCCAGATTTTAAGAAATGAAAAGAAAGCAGAAATGATTATTAAAGCAAATAAAGCTTCAAAATCATTAGAAGAGTTAGCCGCAGCTAATAGTGTTGAGGTTGCTTCTGCTTTAGTTGTTAATCAAAAAAGTCCAGTTCTAGTTGGTTCTGGAAGTGAGCCTTATGTTATTGGAGCTGCTTTTGCTTTGGATGTAAATCAAAGCTCAGGATTAATTACAGGAAATAACGGGGTTTATATGATTCAACTTACAGCTAAAAATGTAGCTGAGGATCAGGAAGATTATTCTATTTATGCAAAACGTTTATCTGAGTTAGAACGTGAAAAAGTTGCAGCCTTGGTTCTAGATGCTTTAGAATCTTCTGCCTCAATTACAGACAATCGTTCTTTATATTACTAAATAAAAGAATTTAAGTTCATAAAAAAAGCCTCTTTTAAAGAGGCTTTTTTATTTATTCTTTTGAAAAAATCATTTCATCGTAACTCAGGATAACTTCATAACCCTTGGATTTAAAATATCCTGGTGAAGAAGCTCCACTAGCAAGGATAAAGTCACCACCCCAAGCTCCAAGACTCTTTATTTGACCTTCAAAGTCACTAAATAAACGACGTTTAATAGGAATTTGATTTAATACCGAACCCACAAGATCTTCATGTAAAGCTATTAAGTTATTAAAATCTTCTAGCGTTTTGCTTTCAGTTAGTGCCAAACTGATCTGACTTATTTGGTTTATTTGTTCTTTTGAAGGGGCTTTTTTCTTGTTATATGCAGCAACCTCTTTTTGACTGTCTTGTTTTTGATTTAAATGAATGAAGTAGAGTTCATTTCTGAAATCGGGATTGAAATTTAAATGATCAATTTGAGGAGAATAGTCATTCTTGGTGTATAATAAAGCAGAATTTTCCTTGGCTACAGCAATATCATATCCACTTCCACCAAATGTAATCGATAAAATTTCATAAGGATTAATATCTGCCCATTGACTTAAATTATTTATCAAAGTAGAGGAGGATCCCAGTCCCCAAGATCTGTCGAATTCAAGGGTAGTAACAACATCGGATCCTGAGGAACAAAAATTAGGATTTATAGTTCGTATACTTAATAATATTTCTTGCAATTTTTTGATTAAACCAGGTGCAGTACTGTTATTTTCTATACAGCTAAAGTTTTTAATATCAAGTTTAACATCCATCCAAAGAGTGTTTTCATGGGTGTAACTTTTCCAAGAAATAAAAGATTCTTTATTTGTTGTTACGCTCATGTGCTGTCCTTTTCTCGTAGGAAGAGCAAATGCTTTTGCACCATTAAGGACAAAATACTCTGCACTAATTAATAATTTTCCTGGGCTATAAAATTTAAGCATTTTTATTTTTTAAAAAATCATTGACAGCACTGTAACTAACCGCTGTAGTTTTGAAATAATTTAATGCAGCCTCTTTTTCTAGAGAAGAAGCATTTAGCTGATTTAAGATATTTAGTAAATGCATTTTCATATGACCTTTCTGAATCCCTGAAGTAACTAAAGATCTTAGGGCGCCAAAGTTTTGAGCTAATCCTGCAACAGCAATTATTTCCATAAGTTGCATTGCGTTTGGTGATCCCAAAAGCTGCATGGACCATTTAACTAAAGGATGTAGATTGGTTAACCCTCCAACGGTTCCTATTGCTAAGGGTATTTCTAATGAAAAGCAAAGCTCTTCTCCTTTGATTGAAGCTTGACTTAAGCTTCTGTATTGTCCGGATTTACATGCATATGCATGTATACCAGCTTCAACTGCTCTAAAGTCGTTACCAGTTGCTAAAACAACTGCATCAATACCGTTCATTATTCCTTTATTATGAGTAACCGCTCTGTGAGGCTCTATTCTTGCTATTTCAACAGCGCGAACAAATTTCTCTGCAAATTGTGACTTTGTCAAACCATCTTCTGATTCTAAGGCTTCTATAGGACAACGAACCTCAGCTTTTACTAAACAGTTTGGCACATAGTTAGAAAGAATACTCATGATGATTTCTATGGGCTCTTCTTTTTTTAAATCTTCATTTAAACCAGCTTCACGAACTAAGGTTTTAGAAAATTGTTCTAAACAAGAATTTATGAAATTAGCCCCCATGGAGTCTATTGTGTTGAAGCAGGCATGAAGTTGATAATAACCTTTTATTTCTGAGGTTTTATCGACTAAGGAAATTGATGTGATTCCTCCGCCACGAGCGCTCATGTTTTTTGTTATTCCTTTAGTGTCTTCAAAAAACATGGGTTTAATTTCATCAATAAAGGAATTTAGTTTTTTAGTTTCTCCTTTGAATATAAAGTGTACTTGTCCAATTTTCTCTTGTCCAAGAATGGTGGTTTTAAAGCCACCGCGAGTGCTCCAATATTTTGCGGCTTTTGCTGCTGCTGCAACAACAGAGCTTTCTTCTATAACCATCGGGAGGGTATAGTTTTTATTATTTATTATAAAATTTGGAGCAACACCAAGAGGTAAATAAAAATTAGACACCGTGTTTTCTATAAACTCGTCATGAAGTTGTTGAAGTTTTTGATCCGTATTCCAATAAGAAGTAAGTGTTTCTTTAGCCTGTAAATTACCTTCAAAGTAAGTGGCAATCAACCATTCTATCTTTTCTTCTTTTGATTTCTTTGAAAAACCAGAAATATTCTTTGACATAAAATTAGTTTATAAATACAAAGATACTGTTTTCGAGAAAGAATCTTTTATAAGTTTACTTTACAGTACAGTCCAAATTTACTACTTTGGGTATCGTAAAAAATTAAACCAATTTCCTAATGAAATTACTTAAAGTAATACTTTTCTTTATAGCTCCAGTTGCTCTTTTTGGACAGTCAAAAAAAATAACAAATAACGATATTTGGAATTTTGAATTTTCAGCAGAAAGACTCCAAGAACTACATCCTTTAACTTCTGCAAGTCAATACACCGTTTTAGAGGTAAATCGAAGAGCAAGAACCTCTAAAGTTGTAGCTTATGATTATGCAACAGCAGCAATTGCTGAAGAAATTGTAAGTTCATCAGCAGGAGTTTTAATTCCTTTTTTTACATCCTACAGCTTTTCTGAGGATGAAAGTAAACTTTTGTTAGAAACAGAAACAGAGCCCATTTATAGAAGGTCAAAACGCGCTAAATATTATGTATATGATCGTGCTACAAAAAAATCAAACTTACTTTTTGGATTTAAAATCCAAGAGCCCAAGTTTTCTCCTGATGGATCTAAAGTTGCTTTTGTTTATAATAGAAATGTTTTTATTAAAGATCTTGAAACAGATACTATAGACCAAATAACTACAGATGGAAGCGAACATATCATCAATGGTTTAACAGATTGGGTTTATGAGGAAGAGTTTGGTTTTGTTCGTGCATTTGATTGGAATGCAACTGGTACAGCCCTAGTTTTTATGCAGTTTGATGAAACTTTAGTTCCTACTTATTCTATGGATGTTATTGGTAAGGATTTATATCCTTTTCCTTATACTTTTAAATACCCTAAGGCTGGTGAAAATAACTCGATTGTTAGTTTACACTTATACGACTTGAGTTCTAAAAACCTATCGGAAATTAAACTTGGCGATGAAAAACCCTATTATATTCCTCGAATTAAATTCAGTCCTAATAAGAGTAAGTTAATTGTTCAAACAATCAATAGACACCAAAATCATTTGAAACTTTGGAGTTACAATATTGAAAAGCAAAAAGCAAATATTCTTTTAGAGGAAAAAGAAGATACTTATGTAGACGTTCATGATAATTTAAAATTTATGAAAGACGAGAGTTTTCTTTGGACAAGCGAGCGCGATGGCTTCAACCATATTTATCATTACAAGGCTGACGGAACTCTTAAAAAACAAATTACAAAAGGAGCTTGGGAGGTAACCCGATTTTTTGGATATCAAGAAAAAACTAAAGAAGTTTATTACGCTTCTGTTGAACCAGGTAGTACCGAGCGTGCTGTTTATTCGATTAAACTTAATGGTTCAAGAAAAAGAGCTTTAAGCCCAGAAAACGGAACCAATGGTGTTGCTTTTAGTGCAGATTACACCTACTACATTCATACATTCGAAGATAGTAATACACCAACTCAGTATAATTTAAGAGCAACGAAAACAGGGAAAATAATTCGTCCAATTGAAGATAATGCAGCATTAAAAATAAAGCTTGCGGATTATATTATTTCTGAAAAAGAATTTTCAACCATCCAAGTAAACGGGAATGATCTGAATATGTGGATGATTAAACCTAAAAATTTTGATCCAAATAAAAAATACCCGCTTTTAATGTTTCAATATTCTGGTCCAGGATCGCAACAGGTAGCTAATAGTTGGAATAGTCTTAATGATTACTGGCATCAAAGTTTAGCGCAAGAAGGGTATATTGTTGCTTGTGTAGACGGCCGAGGAACTGGTTTTAAAGGTGCGGATTTTAAAAAAGTAACCTACAAACAATTGGTTTATTTTGAAACACTTGACCAAATTGAAGCAGCTAGAAAATTAGGTCAAAATACTTTTATTGATGAAGATCGCATTGGAATATGGGGATGGAGCTATGGTGGACATATGTCTACGAACTGTCTCTTAAAAGGTAATGATGTGTTTTCTTTAGCAATTGCAGTTGCTCCAGTTACAAGTTGGAGGTTTTACGATACAATATATACGGAACGTTTTATGAGAACGCCTCAAGAAAATCCAGATGGATATGATCTTAATTCTCCATTCAATTATCCAGAATTACTTAAAGGTGATTATTTGTTAGTTCATGGGTCGGGAGATGATAACGTACACCTACAGAATACGATGCGAATGGCTGAGGCATTAGTTCAGGTGAATAAACCATTCGAATTGATGATTTATCCGGATAAAAATCACGGGATCTATGGGGGAAATACCCGATTACACCTTTACAATAAGATGACTAACTTTATACTAAATAAACTATAGCAATTATGTCAGAAAATACAATTTCAAGTCCGAATAATGATACTTCTTTTCTAGGACATCCAAAAGGGCTATTATATCTTTTCTTTGCAGAATTATGGGAACGTTTTAGTTTCTATGGAATGAGAGCATTACTTACACTCTACATGGTTGAAGAAATATTTAAATCTTTGTCGAATAGAGATTTTGCAACTGCTGCTGTATATGCTTCTTATGGATCATTAGTTTACGCTTCTACTGTGATTGGAGGTCAAGTTTCTGATAAGATATTAGGAATGCGTTCTTCAATATTTTTAGGTGGAATTTTAATGGCTATTGGTCACTTTGTTTTAGCAATCGAGAACGACATTGCTTTTTTTCTAGCTCTTGCCTTTATTATTGTAGGAAATGGCTTCTTTAAACCTAACATATCAACTTTTGTAGGTGCTCTATATGAAGATGGGGATGTCAGAAAAGATTCTGGATTTACCATTTTTTATATGGGTATTAATATTGGTGGTTGGATCGCTCCACTTTTATGTGGATGGTTAGCGGTTGAGTACGGATATCATTATGGTTTTGGATTGGCAGGAATTGGAATGATGGCTGGTTTATTGTTTTTTTGGAGTGGAATCAAAAAAAATGTTTTTGATGATAGGGGCTTACCTCCAAATAAAGAAGTTTATGAAAAAGAAGTTCTGGGAGTTCCACAAAAAACATTAATCCCAATTCTCTCCATTGTTTTTGTGCCTGTTATAGCCTATGTATTGTCTTCTTATGAAGCCATTATGGGAGGAGAATCTGTTCTTGGTAATGAGACTATAGTGGGATTGATTTTTAAGGTAATAGGAGTTACAATTCTAATTTATTTGGGGAGCATTATGGTTAATGCAACTAAAGAGGAACGTAAAAAGTTATTTATGGCTGTTTTAATTACTTTTTTTATGACAATGTTCTGGGGTTTTCATGAATTGTCAGGAAGTGTAATTACTCTATTTGCATCAAGAAATGTTGCTTTAGATGGGATTATGTCTGCAGCTCAGACGAACTCTTTGAACTCTATGTTTATAATTTTACTTGCTATTCCAATCTCATTGTTATGGGGTTATTTATCTAAGAAAAATTTAAACCCTCGAACACCTTATAAATTCGGTTTAGGTTTAGTTCTTGCTGGTGCTAGTTTTTATATTCTTGCATTAAGTAAAGGAAATGCAGACGAAAACGGAATGGTTCCGTTTGCTTATTTAATTATTATGTACTTCGTTTTATCTATTGGTGAATTATTCATGTCTCCAGTTGGATTATCTAAAATAACAAGTTTATCGCCAAAACGCATTGTAGCTTTTATGATGGGTATTTGGTTTTTATCTTCTGCTTATGCTTTTCAAATAGTTGGTTTTATAGGAAAACAGTTAGCTGTAGAAAGTACAGATTCAAATGTTGGTGGTTTAGACACGTTAGGCATTTATACCGATGGATTTATGTTAATTTCACAATATGCTCTTGGGGCGGGTTTAATAGTTATTATTTTCTCTCCTTTGATGAAAAAACTAATGGGAGAAGTACATTAAAAATTATCTATGAAAATTAAACTTCTTGTTTTATTTATATTAAGTTTTGTAGGCACTTATGCACAACAAATTGAGTGGATGAGTTTAGCTGAAGCTCTTGAGGCTCAGAAAAAAGAACCTAAAAAGATCTTTATGGATGTATACACTACTTGGTGTGGTCCATGTAAATTGTTAGACAAAAAGACTTTCGCAAATAAAGATCTAGCTCGATACGTATCCGAACACTTCTACGCAGTAAAATTTAATGCTGAAGGGGATGAGTTGATTCGATTTTATGATCAAAATTTTAAAAATCCGAATTACGACCAACGTAAAAAAGGAAGAAATGCCACACATCAATTCACTCAGTTTTTAGGGATAAGAGGCTACCCAACGATGGTATTTTTTAGTGAAGATGGTGACCCAATTATGCCAGTGGTTGGGTACTATACTGCTCAGGAATTGGAACCTTACCTTAAAATGATCAAGCAAGGAGACTACATGGTTTTTCAAGGTCCAGATGCGCTTAAAAAATATTTAAAAAGCTATGTCCCCCGATTCAGAGGTAAATAAAAACGGCCAGAAGACCAGCTACCCACATCCATTTTCTATTGTAAAGAATCCATGCTATTAGAAGTCCAATTGCATTTGTTAGTAGAAGTAGGGTGTTGGGTATTGTTATGCTTATTTCGAATTGGAAGGAGCAAAGAACACCAAGAACAAAACATATTATGACAGGAGTTAAAGTAAAATTTGGGAATTTCACTTCATAAATGTAGTTCTTTTAATATATTAATTACTGTTTTTCAGATAATTAAATATTGATTGTGCTGTTTTTGAACTAGCCCCTCCGGCAGATAACTTGTCGTTTAATTCTTCATAATCTTCTAATAATTTTTTTCTTTTATTAGATTTTGTAATTAAGAGGAGTTCTTCTTCAATACGATTTACAGTAAAATCATTTTGAAGAATTTCAGAGACAACCTCTCGATCCATTATTAAATTTACAAGTGAGATATAAGGGAGTGTTATAATTCTTTTTGCAATCTGAAAACTTAAAAAACTACTTTTGTAACAAACCATTTGAGGTACCTTAAAGAGAGCAGTCTCAAGAGTTGCAGTTCCACTTGTTACTATAGCAGCAAAACTGTTTTTAAGTAACTGATACGTTTGATTTTGAACTAATAGCACATGCTTCCCTTTTAAAAACAGCTGATACCATTCGAAATCAATTCCAGGAGCAGCAGCAATTACAAATTTATACTCTGAGAATCGTTCAATAACCTCAAGGAACGTTGGCATCATTTTAGTTATTTCTTGCTTTCTACTTCCAGGTAATAAAGCAATGATAGGTGTTTCTTTATCAAGGTTAAACTCCTCTTTGAAGTTATCCTTCTCGGAGATCGAATTACGAACTACATCAACTAATGGATTTCCTACATATTGCGTGATGTAGTTATGTTTCTCTTTGTAATAATTTTCTTCAAAAGGAAGTATTACAAAAAGAGCATCTAAGTCTCTTTTGATTTTTGAAATTCTATTTTCTTTCCACGCCCATATTTGAGGACTTATATAATAGAGGTTTTTAAAGTTTTGTTTTTTTGCCCATTCTGCAATTCTTAAATTAAAACCAGGGTAATCAACATAAATAATAGCGTCTGGATTAAATTCTAATATATCTTTTTTGCAATAAGCGATGTTCTTTAAAATTGTAAAAAGATTTTTAAAAACTTCCCAAAACCCCATGAATGCTAATTCTTTGTAGTGCTTAACAAGCGTTCCGCCAACAGCTTCCATTCTGTCACCACCCCAAAATCTAAAGACAGCTTTAGAGTCTTTTAACTTCAGTTCTTTCATAAGATTCGAAGCATGAAGATCCCCAGAGGCCTCGCCGGCTATTATATAATACTTCACTTTATATAAATTTTAGAATAGCAATTAAAGCAACTAGGAACAGTGAAAAAAACACCAAGCCATAGGCGCGATCATATCGGTATTGATTAATGAACACAAAAAACACAGGAAGATTTAATAAGGCTCCAATGCTTATAAGACTCCCTAATTTATTTTCAATGTAAAGTATTTGTATACTTCCCAAAAGACTTTCGTCGGAAAAAAACAAGGTAAACCCTGACATTCCAACTAAGGTTAGAACCAGTCCCATTGCTACTCCCATTAAACGTTCTTTACTTCTCAAAATTCCAATTATTTAATTCTTGTATCGCATGATGTGCAGTCAAATCAAATTGAGTTGGTACAACAGAAACATAACCTTCTTTAAGTGCCCATTCATCTGTATCTTGACCTTTGTCTTCATTTATAAATTCTCCAGTTAGCCAATAGTAGTCTCTACCCAGAGGACTTTGACGTTTGTCAAACTTTTCAACCCAATTAGCTTTGGCTTGTCTACAAATTCTAATTCCTTTGATTCTATCTTCGGCAAGAGCTGGGAAATTTACATTTAAAACAACGTCAGGTCTTTGTTTATTTTCAAGCGCAGCTCGAACAATTTTTTCAATAAAAGGTTTGATTGGAGTAAAATCTGCATTCCAGCTATAATCCAACAAAGAAAAACCGATCGCAGGTATTCCTTCAATACCTGCTTCAATAGCAGCGCTCATGGTTCCAGAATAAACAACATTAATAGAAGAATTAGAACCGTGATTAACTCCCGATACACAGAGGTCAGGTTTTCGATCAAGAAGTTCATTTATTGCTAATTTGACACAATCTGCAGGAGTGCCAGAGCATTGATATTCTTTTTGTGGTCCATCGACTTTTTTCATTTCACTACAATACAAAGTAGAATTAATTGTAATTGCGTGTCCCATTGCCGATTGTGGGCTGTCTGGAGCAACAACAACAACGTCGCCAATTGTATTCATCACCTCAATTAAAGTTCGAATTCCTGGCGCTGTTATTCCGTCATCATTTGTGACAAGAATTAGTGGTCTTTGATTCATAAAATGGATTTAATGCTAAATTAAGAAATAATCAAGGGATAAGGGTTGTTAATTAAATACAAAAAACAGGATGTTTTTTGGGAATAGCTCTATGTTTATATACTTTAGTAATAAGAACTAATTGAAATATAAAAGGCACGTTTATTGCTTTTTATAATGATGATGATAAAAAGGGTTTAGTTTTTACCCCAAAACCATATTTACAAACGGTATATGAAGAAAATAAAATTTTTATTGGCAGGTGGAGTTGTCCTAGGGCTCTTTTATAGCTTTACTTTTTCAAGTTCTCTTATTAATCCTGAAAAAGATAAGTTATTAATTGAAATCATGGCCTACGTTCTTGAAAGAGCTCATTACGATCCAGAAACTATTGACGACAATTTTTCAGAAAATGTATTCATGAATTTTTTAGATAACATAGACGGACAACATCGTTTTTTCATTCAAGCAGACATCAATAACTTTGCTCCTTTTAAATATGATTTAGATGATCAAATAAAAGCTGCAAATGTTAATTTCTTTGACTTTGCATATAAAAAGTACACCCAAAGATTAGGCCAGATTGAAGCTTTTTATGAGCCATTATTAGATCGGCCTTTTGATTTTTCGCTAGATGAAGAAATTAATTTGGATTACGATAATATGGAATATACCGAGTCACTTTCTGAGCTCAGAAGGCTTTGGTTAAAATACTTTAAGTTATCTGCTTTAGGGATTTATGTAGAGAAGAAAGATGAAGAACTAAAGAAATTCGAGCTAGATAGTACTTATGTTATGAAAGCTGATGATCTTCTTGAAGAACAAGCCCGTGCAATTATCAGAGAAAATATGGAAACATTTTTTGAGGTAAGAAATGATATGCAACGCAAAGACTATTTTTCTATCTATCTCAATGCTATTACCGCTCAATTTGATCCGCACACAAATTATTTTGCACCACAAGACAAAGAACGTTTCGACACTAATATTTCGGGAAAATTTGAAGGAATAGGTGCTCGGTTACAAAAGAAAAATCAAGAGATTAGGATTGTTGAGGTTATTTCGGGAGGCCCTGTTTGGCGAGATAAACTCCTCGAAGTTGAAGATGTTATTTTGAAAGTGGCTCAAGAAAATGAAGAGCCTGTAGACATTTCTGGAATGCGAATTGATGATGTTGTTAAATTAATTAAAGGTCCTAAGGGCACCACAGTTTATCTAACAGTTAAACATGTAGATGCTTCTGTTGAAATTATTCCAATTACAAGAGACGTAGTCGAATTAGAGGACGCTTTTGCAAAATCTTCGATTATTTTAAAAGATGAGAAAAAATACGGAATCATTCATTTACCTAAGTTTTATATTGATTTCACAGATTATAGCGAACGAAATGCTGCTAGTGACGTAAAGAAAGAGATTCAAAAATTAAAAGATGAAAATGTTGAAGGTATCATTTTAGATCTCAGAAATAACGGAGGAGGCTCTCTACAGACTGTAGTTGATATGACTGGATTTTTTATAGAAGAAGGACCAGTAGTTCAAGTTAAAAGCACGGGTGGAAGAAAAAATGTTCTAAGAGATACTGACCCATCCGTTACATGGGACGGCCCTTTGGTTGTTATGGTTAATGAATCCTCTGCTTCTGCTTCCGAAATTATTGCTGCCGCATTGCAAGACTATAAGAGAGCCGTTGTAGTTGGAAGTAAACAAACTTATGGAAAAGGAACTGTTCAGTCGGTATACGATTTAAATCGAGTTATTTCTAATAATACACACGGGGATTTAGGAGCATTAAAGCTAACGATCGATAAGTTTTATAGAATAAATGGAGGTTCTACTCAGTTAGAAGGGGTTAAAAGTGATGTTGTTATTCCAGGAAGATATTCTTATATAGAAACCGGAGAAAGATCTCAAAATAAACCCTTAGAATGGGATCAAATTACACCTGCAGAATATGAACCTTGGGATAATATTCCTTATAATTTTGAATATGCCATAAACAACAGTAAAACAAGAATTGAGAATAATTCTTATATGGTATTAATAAATGAACAAGCTAAATGGATTAAAGCTCAACAAGATGATAATCTATACACACTCAACTATGATCGTTTTTTAAAAGAAAGAAAGCAAAGAGAAAAAGAAACAGAAAAATATAATGAGCTGGATAATTTTAAAGCTCCTTTTTTGTTAGAAACTCTTAAGGTTGATTTACCAGAATTAAATAAAGATTCTGATTTAAAAGAAAGCCGTTTACGCTGGGAGGAATCTTTAAGTAAAGACATTTATCTTTTCGAAGCTGTAAATGTACTAGAGGATTTAAGTGTTCCATTAAAAAAAACAAATAAACTTGCTCAAACTAAATTATAACTCTTGTCAGTAGGTTTTTTATTTCGTCGATTTTTAAAAAACCGTTTAGGGTTTATTAGTTTCCTATATATAATCTTCATGGTTTTTGTCGCAATCTCTGCCTATTGGATTGCTCCCGATAACACCCCAAATGCAAATCAGATGCATTTATCTATTCATTCAAAACCTCCTGGTTTTTCAAGTAAAATATTGATTCTTCCGAGTTCTAGTGTACACTCAGTTTCCGAAGAGTTAGCAATTGATAGTTTGAAGTGGGTCGATAAGAAACTGTTTTTCCATGCACAAGGAACTCCTCAAACTTATTTTCAACCCATTGATTTAAAAAGATTTCCTTCTAACCTCTCTTTTCATGAGATAAAAGAACAATATATAAAAGATAAAACCTTTATTCTAGGTACAGATAAGTACGGGAGAGATTTGTTAAGTAGAGTTATCATTGGATCGAGAATTTCATTATCGATTGGTTTTATTGCGGTCTTAATTTCTTTATTAATAGGGGTTTTAATAGGTTCTATTGCAGGTTATTTTGGAGGAATTACAGATAAGTTTTTAGTTTGGTTGATTAATGTAATTTGGTCAATCCCTACTTTGTTAATTGTAATTGGAATTACACTTGCTCTAGGTAAAGGGTATTGGCAAGTTTTTATTGCTGTAGGTTTAACCATGTGGGTCGAAGTGGCTCGTGTTGTTAGAGGTCAGGTTATATCGATTAAAGAAAAGACTTATATACAGGCTGCACGGGTTTTAGGTTTTACAAATTTTAGAATTCTATTAAAACATGTTTTACCCATCGTAATTCCGCCATTAATTGTTATTTCTGCTGCAAATTTTGCCTCTGCAATTTTAATTGAAAGTGGCCTTAGTTTTTTAGGCATTGGGGCGCAACCTCCAGTTCCTAGTTGGGGTGGAATGATTAAAGATCATTTTAGGTATATACTTTTGGGAAAGCCCTATTTAGCAATAGTTCCAGGTTTAGCCATAATGAGTTTGGTTTTTTCATTTATGACCCTAGGTAATAGTTTAAGAGACGCTTTAGATGTAAAAACTTAAGAAGTTAATCGCTGAGTCGATTTGCATCTAGATTTAAAAAAATAAAGAGTAGGCAAGTAAAACCAAGCAAACTTGACCCTCCATAGCTAATAAACGGAAGAGGAATTCCTATTGTAGGTACCAAACCAAGTGACATTCCAATATTTATAAAAAAGTGTAAAAATAAAATAGCTGCAACTCCATGACCGTATATTCTAGCAAAATTATTTTTTAAATTTTCAGCACGATAAACAATACGTATGATTAGAAAGCAAAACACAAATACCACGGCTGTACTTCCATAAAACCCCCATTCTTCTCCAATTGTACTGAAAATATAATCGGTATGTTGCTCAGGAACAAAGTTTCCTTTTGTTTGAGTTCCCTGTAAAAACCCTTTACCTTCCCAACCTCCAGAGCCAATTGCAATTTTTGATTGATTTATGTTGTATCCAATTCCTTGAGAATCTACTTCCTTTCCTAGAATAATATTGAATCGATCTCTGTGCCTTTGTTCAAACACATTATTGAAGATATAATCTACAGAGTAAACATAACTACAACTAAAAATTATTACTCCTAAATAGGGGAGAAGAGAAGTTTTTTTATTGAATTTTCTTGAAAAGAAATATAAAGAAATTGAAAGCGTAATTATACTAGCAAAAACAAAAGGAATGGGAGCTAAAAGAGAGAGGATAAAAAAGAAAACCAAACTAAATGCAGTGATTAAAAAAAAGGAATTAAGACCTTCTCTAAACAAAACAAAAAAGAAAGCACTGAAAACAAGAGCGGTTCCAGGGTCTGGTTGTAGAACGATTAGGATCATTGGAAGTACAATTATAAGAGCTACTTGTACTAAAGACTTTATTTTTCTGATATCAATCTGAATTTCACTTAATAGTTTTGCAACAGCTAGGGAAGTAGTAACTTTTGCAAATTCTGAAGGTTGAAGACCGACTCCACCAAAAGAATACCAAGAGGTTGCGCCAGAAATATTACTGCCAAAAGCAAATAAACCAATTAATAAAATCAGAGTAAGTAGATAAAAAACACTTGCAAATCGTTCAAAGACTTTAGCTTTTATTGTGAGCATAACAATAGCAACAATGAAACTTGCAACAGCAAATGCTACCTGTTTACCAACGGGTGTTTTGAGATTAATTAGATTGGAGTTTTCGTTATAGTTTGTTGAATAGATATTCGAAATTCCAAAAATAACAAGAGCAACATAGAGGAGGATCGTGACCCAATCGAGTCTGTAAATTATCTTATTCATTTATTTTAAATGGTTTTCCAGAGATTGGTTTTTCGTATTCAGATGCTAGACTACCATTAATCATTCTTTGCTCAAGCCAAGTTCGTTTAATTTCTTTATTAATATATTTTTCAATCATTAAACTAGCAATTGGAGCTGCCCATCTTCCTCCCCAATATCCATTTTCTATAAAAACAGCTATCGCGATCTTAGGGTCATCTTTTGGAGCAAATGCTACAAAAATAGAGTGGTCTGTAAGTTGTGTTTTTACACCTTCTATTTTAGTAAAATTCTCAGCAGTTCCTGTTTTACCACAAACTTCAATGTCTTTAATTCTTGCTATTCTTGCAGTACCTTTTTCTACTACTTTATGCATCCCGTCGATAACAACTTCAAAATGTTCAGGATTAATACTTGTGTTTTTACGAATGAATTTTTGTTGTAAAGTGTCTCCTGTTACAGATTTTAAAAAATGAGGAGTATAATAATAGCCTCTATTAGCAATGGCAGCTGTGAAATTAGCAAGCTGTATGGGCGTAGTTAAAACCTCACCTTGTCCTATAGCATTTGAAATTATGGTAGGTGCCTTCCATCCTCCTTCTTTGTACCAAGCGTTGTAATAGGATGCATTAGGGATGAATCCTCTTTTTCCAACAGATAAATCATATCCCAGATAATTCCCTAACCCAAAACTTTTTAAGTGTACATTCCACTGATTTACCCCCTTATCTGGGGTGTCGTATTTTTCGATTATTTTTTTATAAGTATTCGCAAAATAGGTGTTGCAGGATTGGTAGATTCCTTTGAGAAGATCGTTTTTTGAATTTCTTTTACAATGGCATTCCATAAATGCTCCACGCGCATAATAGTGCCCTTTATTACATAAGAAAGTAGTTTCAGGAGTAATTACACCTTCTTGAAGGGCTATTAGTGCATTCAAGGTCTTAAATGGAGATCCTGGCGGATATAATGCTTGAAGACCCCTGTCGAATAAAGGTTTTTCTAATGTGTCCTTTGCTAATTTTCTATAGTTTTTCGAACGATTTCTTCCGACGAGCAAATTTGGATTATAAGAAGGTGCACTCACCAGTGCGAGAATTTCTCCAGTTGAAGGTTCTATCGCTACAATTCCTCCTCTTTTATTTTGCATTAGTTCTTCTCCGTACTCTTGTAGTCTTGCATCAAGCGTTAATTGAATGTCGGAAGCACTTTTTGATGATACATTAAATGATTTTTCTTTATAATCTCCAATAATTCTATTGAATCTATCTTTTTGTAAAAAACGCTTTCCTTTTACACCTCTTAATTCTTTTTCGTAAGATTTTTCTATTCCTTGTCTTCCAATTATTTCCCCTAGTTGATAATAATCATCATTTTTGAGGTCATTAGGATTTACCTCACTCACATAACCTAAAACATTTGCACCAAAATTCACACGATAGTCTCTAAGAGACTTTTTTTGGATGAAAAACCCTTCATATTTCCACATTTGCTCTTGAAGCTTAGCATATGTTTCTTTAGAAATTTGATTTACAACAACAGAGGGTAATTTTCTGGAAAATCGTCTTGCCTTTTTTAGGTTGTTTATTAATTTTTCTTTGGAAACACCAGCTAATTCACAAAAAGCAACTGTGTCAAAAGGGATTACATTTTCTGGTATGATCATAATGTCATACGCCGCTTGATTTGCTACCAATAAGGTTCCGTTTCTATCATAGATAAAGCCTCTTTCAGGATAGTCTGAAATTGACAAAATTGCATTATTATCTGAAAGTTTTTGATAAGATGTGTTAACTACTTGAAGCTGAAATAAACGAATTATGAATATGAAACCCATAATTAAAGTAAGTCCTGCAAGTAGTAACTTTCTCATGAACTTTTCTTTTTGAATAAAAAGATTCCAGCGAATAGAATTATAAAGGTTAATACCGTATTCACAATTGTATTCCTAATGATTAAAAATAGTTGCGACATATCGAAGTAAGCTACACTCTGAAGGATTAATTGATGTATTAAGATCATTAAAATGAGATAGAAAACCTGATTATTTACTTTGGTATTCATGTTCATAATAGAGGGACTGTCTGGATTTATTCCAAAAGAGAACTTAATTATAAACGGTCGTAAGAAACTAATAAAAAGAGTGGCTATCGTGTTAGCTCCAGATGAATGTTGTAGTAGGTCAATGATTAGTCCAATCATAAAGCCCAATAGGATTAATAAAAATTCAGATTTTTCAAATCGATAGGAAATAATTAAAAATAAATAGATGGCTGGACAAGAAAACCCAAATAAATTAACATGGTCAAAAACATAAACTTGCAATAGGGCAAAGATTATAAACTGAACAGCGATTTTTACATTATCTTGAATCATTGCTACTCGTTTTTTCAAGATCTAAAAACTCGGATCTTTTTTTGTTATCAATTATATAAACATTTTCTAAATCAGTAAGATTGTTCAAAAGCTTAATTTTAATAGAGTAATATCCTCCTGAATTTTGATTATCATAACTTTTAATTGTTCCAATAGGGATCCCTTTTGGGAAATATGCAGACATTCCACCCGATACTATTGTGTCTCCAACCTTTACCTCATTAATTACAGAAACATCAGAAAATATCATTTCATCAGGTTTTCCACCTTCCCACGATAGGGATCCAAAAGCACCTGAATTTTTTAATTTTGCATTGATTTTAAAATCTTGATATAAAATAGAAATTACACTAGAGAAATGATCGCTAGTCTGTTTTACGATCCCCACAATTCCGTCAGAGCTAATAACACTCATATCTTTTTTAATTCCATCTAATTCACCTTTATCGATAATTAGAATGTTCCTGGCTTTTGAAAAACTATTCTTTACAACATAAGCTGGTTCAACAACATATTCAACTAAATCAGAATCAAAAGAGTCCTTTGTGTTTTTAGTTCCTATAGAGCTTTGATTAATTAGTTTTTGTTTTAAGATGTTGTTTTCAAGAAGTAATTTCTTGTTTCTTTCTCTTAAGCTTAAATATGATTGAGAAGTAGAGATGGATTTTGAAATACTTCCCGATAAAACTAGTCCGACTTTTTGAAGTTTGTTTTGATGGTACGTGCTTCTGTAACTAGAAAAGACAATCCCAATTCCTAATAAAAAAAGAAATAGAAGGAAATTTTTATATTGGATTATAAGGGTTAAAATCCATTGCATATGGGTTTATTTTATCAATATAGTCTTGTAAAGTTCAATATTTTTCAATGCGATACCTGTACCTCTAACAACTGCTTGAAGTGGATCTTCTGCAATGTATACAGGTAGATCAGTTTTGAGTGAAATTCTTTTATCTAAACCTCTTAGCATAGAACCACCACCTGCTAAGTAAATTCCTGTATTATATATATCTGCAGCTAATTCTGGAGGGGTTTGAGAAAGTGCCTCCATTATAGCATCTTCTATGCGAAGAATAGATTTGTCTAATGCTTTTGCAATTTCTCTGTAAGAAACTACGGCTTGTTTTGGCTTTCCAGTTAATAAATCTCTTCCTTGAACAGACATGTCCTCCGGTGGGTTGTCTAGCTCTTCTAGAGCAGCACCAATTGATATTTTAATCTTTTCTGCCGTACGTTCTCCCACATATAAATTGTGCTGACGTCGCATGTAATACACGATGTCGTTTGTGAATACATCTCCAGCAATTTTCACAGACTTATCACATACAATTCCAGAAAGAGCAATTACCGCAATTTCAGTAGTTCCACCCCCTATGTCAACAATCATGTTTCCTTTAGGTTGTTTAATGTCAATTCCTATACCTATAGCAGCTGCCATTGGTTCGTGAATTAGATAAACTTCTTTTCCGTTAACACGTTCAGCTGATTCTTTTACAGCGCGCATTTCTACTTCTGTAATTCCAGATGGAATACAAATTACCATTCTTAGTGAAGGTGTAATTAGGCGATTTTTTAGGGTAGGAATACTTTTGATGAGCATGTTAATCATTTGCTCAGAAGCATTAAAATCTGCTATTACTCCATCCTTGAGAGGTCGAATGGTTTTTATATTTTCATGCGTTTTACCTTGCATCATACTAGCTTCTAATCCTATTGCAATAACTTTAGAAGTAGTCCTGTCAATTGCTACAATGGACGGGCTATCTACAACTACCTTGTCTTTATGGATAATCAAGGTGTTTGCAGTACCTAGGTCTATAGCAATTTCTTCAGTAAGGAAGTCAAAAAACCCCATAATCAAATATTTTTTATTCGGTACATCTCAAATGTACTAAAAATTAATGTTTAAAATGTCTTATACCCGTGAATACCATTGACATTTTATTTGCATCACAAAAATCAACTGATAACTGATCTTTTATAGACCCTCCAGGTTGAATTACAGATCGTACACCTGCATTATAAGCAATTTCTACACAGTCAGGGAATGGGAAAAAAGCATCACTTGCCATAACACAGTCTTCTAAATCAAAACCAAATCCTTTTGCTTTTTCAATAGCTTGACTTAGAGCATCTACTCGAGAGGTTTGTCCTGTTCCTGAAGCAAGTAATTGATTATTCTTAACTAAGACAATGGTATTCGATTTAGTGTGCTTACAGATTTTTGAAGCAAATAATAAATCTGCAATTTTCTCGTCACTTGGTTGTTCTTTAGTAGCTACAGTCAAATGATCTATACTATCTGTGATAGAATCCTTTTCTTGAACCAGATATCCGTTAAGACATGTTCTTACAGAATCTTGGAGTATAATATTACTCTTTTGAATCAATAAAACGCGATTCTTTTTACTTTTTAATACTTCTAATGAATCAGCATCGTATCCAGGAGCTATTACAACTTCACAGAAAAGAGTATTTATTTTATCTGCAGTTGATTTATCTATGGTTCGGTTACAAATTAGAACTCCACCAAATGCAGAAACAGGGTCTCCGGCTAGAGCATCATCATATGCTTGTGTAAGTGTTTTTCTTGTTGCAAACCCACAAGTATTGTTATGCTTAAGAATAGCAAAAGTAGGATCTTCATTTTGAAATTCTAACATCAATTGAACAGCTGCGTCTATGTCAAGAAGGTTGTTGTATGAAATTTCTTTTCCATGAACTTGTTCTAGTAACTCTTCTAGTGGTCCGAAGAAACTTGCTTTTTGATGTGGATTTTCTCCATATCTGAGAGACTTTGATTCTTGAATACTAAGTTTTAAACTTGCTTCCTCAGATTCTGAATTGAAATAGTTAAATATTGCAGTGTCGTAATGAGACGAAATGTTAAATGCTTTTGCGGCAAAACTTTTTCTGTCTACAAGTGTTGGCGCTCCATCTGTAGAGTTTAAAAGTTCTAAAAACTCTTGATAATCGTTTTTGTCTGAAACACAAATGACATCAGCAAAATTCTTAGCTGCAGCACGAATCAAAGAAATACCTCCAATGTCTATTTTTTCGATAATATCTTGTTCTGGCGCACCAGACGCTACTGTTTTTTCAAAAGGATATAAATCAACAATTACGAGATCAATTTGTGGAATCTCATATTGAGCTATTTCTTCTTGATCTGAAGTTACGTTTTGACGATTTAAAATCCCGCCAAAAACTTTTGGATGAAGGGTTTTTACTCTACCGCCTAATATTGATGGATAAGAAGTTATGTCTTCTACCGCAATTACATCTACCCCTAAGTCTTTAATAAACTTTTCCGTTCCTCCTGTTGAATATATAGTAACACCAATTGTGTCTAATTTTTTAATAATAGGGGCTAAGCCTTCTTTGTCAAATACCGAGATTAAAGCCGAACTGATTTTGTGTGCTGAATTCATTTTAGGAGATGTTTATGGATAGTTTATTTGAAAGCATATAATTGCTTATTTTTTCGTTTATTTTTTCTAGTAAAATAACGTCAGACTCATTAAATGCGTTAATTGTATTTGAGTCTATGTCAATTTGACCAATATTTTCATTATTGAGAAAAAGAGGAATCACGATTTCAGATTTCACATCAATATTACAAGAGATATAATTGTCTTGGGCATGCACGTCATCAACAACAAAATTTTTGTTTGAAATTGCAACCTGACCACAAATCCCCTTACCGAATGGAATTACCGTATGATCCGTTGGGATCCCTGAAAATGCTTTTAAATGAAGAGTTTTTGTGTTTTGCTTTGCAAAATAAAAACCGACCCAATCGTAGGTCTTAATTTCCTGTTTCAAAAGAGCACAAATTTGGGTAAGTTTTGTTTCAAGACAATTTGAGTCAACACTAATAATTGTTGCTACTGAGGATAAAATTTCTTTATGCTGCTCCACTTGGAAAATAGTTTCCACAAAAGTATTAAATTTTCCATTTTAATGATTTGAATTGATTCCTTATTTTGAACAATTTTTGAAGTAGATGATAGATAAATTTATTTTGTTTCTGTTTTTGAATGTTATTTCATTTTAAAATCAGATTTTTATAGTAGAATAAAAGAACAATATTATGAATCAAGAGTTTATTATTACAGGGATGACTTGTGAAAATTGTAAAAAAGGAGTGCTCTCTAAGTTAAACGCTATTCCTGAAATCAAACATGTTGAAATTGATTTAAAATCTGGTTTTACGAAGATAGAGGTAGATTCAAAACGGTCTTTTTCTTCTCTTGAAAAAGTATTAGGATCCAAATATGCTGTTAAGGATTTAAACAATGAAGTCAAGTTTTCTAAACTTAAAGAGTTATTTCCTCTTTTTCTGATTTTTGTTTATTTGATTTTTGGAGCACTTTATTTAGAGCGTTCAGATCTAAATTTGGATGATTTGATGCTCAGTTTTATGGGGCTCTTTTTTATTGTATTTAGTTTTTTTAAGTTTTTGGGATATAAGTCATTCCCTTCTTCTTTTGCTACCTATGATCCCGTAGCAAAAGTTATTCCTTTTTATGGGTGGTTATATCCTTTTATAGAAACAATCCTTGGGATTTCTTTTTTGTTAAGATTGGAGTTGAATTTGGTTTTAATAGCAACACTCGTTATTCTTTCTGTTACAACTTTTGGGGTGTTGAAATCACTAAAGCAAAAAGATCAAATTAAATGTGCATGCTTAGGAACGGTTCTTAATTTACCGATGACCGAAGCAACACTCATCGAAAATTTATTGATGATTTTTATGTCCCTGGGTCTGCTTTTTGGTTTAGCTTAGTAAAAAACGTATATTTGTATTATACAACAATGAAAATGAAGCAATTAAAAGTTATTTTGCTGCTCCTACTTTTTGTCCATTCTAAAATGGGCATGGCGCTTAATTTTCATTATTGTGGAGATCATTTAGCAGAAGTCTCATTTGCATTCAGTCCAAAGGGCTGTGGCATGGAAAAGATAAAAAAAGAGTCTTCAAACACGCTTGAGTTTTCAAAAAAAAGCTGTTGTTCAGATGATATTCAGGTTTTTCAAAGTGCAGAGGATATAACTTTATCAAATGAAGCAAATGGATTAGTCTTAGACTATTTATTACCATCACTCCAAAATGAATTCATTGCGCCTAATCTTTTTTCTGATTTTATAGTCGAGCAAAATAGTTTACCCCCTCCCATATCTTCCTCTCTTTTTAAACTATACAGTTCTTTCGTTTTCTATGAATAAACTCTTTTTTATCTAAAACTTCTAAGTTATTTAAAAACGAATTTATTTTATTAAATGAAATATACATACATATTATTATTTTTTATGGGTTGGTCTGCATCCGCACAGCAACTTCTAAATGGTCAGATAAAAATCGAAGAATCTGGTATTGAAATGCCAATTGGTGGAGCTAATTTAATTTGGCTTGACACTACAGTTGGAGCAATAACTAATGAACAAGGCGAATTCGAAATTCCTATGAATTCAAATTCGAATCAATTAATAATCAGTTATATTGGCTTTAAGACCGATACTCTGAAGATATCAACTGCAAAAAAACTAATACACACCTTACTTCCAAATACAGAGGATGTGTTAGATGAAGTTACTATAACTCAAAGAAGAAAAGCGATTCAGAAATCGTATTTGGAAGCTCAGAATGTCATTCTTGTTTCAAGTGAAGAGTTGCTAAAAGCAGCCTGCTGTAATCTTTCTGAAAGTTTTGAAACAAACCCCTCCGTTGATGTCAATTTTGCTGATGCATTAACCGGGACAAAGCAAATTAAAATGTTGGGACTATCAAGCCCTTACCTCTTAATTTCTGAGGAAAATATACCGATGGTACGGGGAGCTTCTCAGATTTATGGTTTAACTTTTACACCAGGAACTTGGATCCAAAGTATCCAGATTACTAAGGGTGCAGGTAGTGTTGTTAATGGTTTTGAAAGCATCGCGGGTCAGATTAATACAGAAATCCAAAAACCCTCAGCAGATGCTCCAATTTTCGTGAATGCTTATGTATCCTTAAACGGAAGAAAAGAGCTTAACACTCATTTTAACACAAAGTTTAATGAAAAATGGAGTGGTGGATCTTACGTACATGTTAATCAACGAACTCAAAAATTTGATGCTAATGGAGACTCTTTTTTAGATGTTCCTATATCAAAGCAAATTAATGTTCTCAATAGATGGCAATATACAGATGCCACAAAAGGTTGGGTAGGTTTTGCAAGTCTTCGTTTCTTAGATGATGAAAAACAGACCGGATCTATGAGCTTTGACCCTTTGATACACAAAGGAAGCAGAGATTTTTGGGGAAGTGAAATAGCTACTCAACGAATGGATGCGTCCTTAAAAGTAGGTTATGTTTTTCCTGAAACTCCTTATCAGAGTTTTGGGTTTCAATCAGCCTATAGCAACCATGACCAAGAATCTTATTTTGGATTAAGAGCTTATGATATTGAGCATAAGAGTTTTTTTACTAATTTATTATTCAATTCAATTATTTCGAATACTAAGAATAAATTTAAAACGGGGATTAATTTTTCATATGACAGCTATAACGAGCAAGTAGATTTAGTTAATTATGAAAGAAGAGATGAAGTAATAGGAGCATTTTTTGAATACAGTTACGATAGTTTAGATAAGTTAAATTTAACCGCTGGAATTCGTGTAGATTCTCATAATAGACTCGGTTTTTTTGTAACTCCAAGAATTCATGTCCGATACAATCCTTGGGAACGTTCTGTTCTTAGAGCATCTGTTGGAAGTGGAAGGAAAGTAGCTAATATTTTTGCTGAAAACCAAAAATTATTTGGAACAAATAGATTAATTCAAGTGTCAGATAATGGAGGTTCTGTTTATGGATTAAGACCAGAAAGAGCTTGGAATTATGGAGTTAGTTTTAGACAAGGCTTCACGCTTTTTGAAAACCAAGGAGATGTAACAGTCGACTTTTATAGAACTCAGTTTGAAGATCAGGTAGTTGTTGACTGGGAACAAGCGAGTCACATTCGTTTTTATAATTTGGAGGGTTCTAGTTATGCAAACAGTTTTCAGTTAGAAGTAGATTATGTTCCTTTTAAGAATACTTCTTTGCGTTTAGCTTATAAAAATTATGAAGTTAAAACAACTTATGGAACTCAAACACTTCAAAAACCATTACAACCAAAAGAACGCTTTTTTGCCAACTTTGAGTATCGATTTGAAAATGAAGAAAATGGATCGCAATGGAAAGCAGATTGGACCTATCATTTTGTTGGAGCACAGCGACTTCCGTCTAATAGCAGAGATGGATCTGGATTTTATTCGAATAGCTATGGTCTACTAAATATGCAATTGACCCGTGTTTTTTCAAATAAATTTGAATTATATTTGGGTGGTGAAAACTTAGGGAATTTTAAACAGTTAAACCCAATTATAGGATCTGAAAATCCGTTTGGAACAACTTTTGATTCTTCCCTGGTTTATGCTCCTGTTTTTGGGAAAATGTTTTATGCAGGGCTTCGTTTTAAATTAAATAATTAATGATTATGAAAAAAATAATAATATTACTGATTGCACTTGCTCCACTAGTAAGTTTCACTCAAAAGAAAAAGAAAGATATTCAAAAAACAAGTTTTGAAGTGGCAGGAGTCTGTGGAATGTGTAAAAGTCGAATTGAGAAAAAAGCGTTCAGTATTAAAGGAGTTAAGTTAGCAACTTGGGACATCCCTTCGCATCAGTTTTCGGTTATTTATGATGCATCAAAAGTTAGTTTAGAAAAAATTCATGAAGGAATAGCTGATTCAGGTCACGACACTAAATTAGCAACAGCAAAAGATGAAACATATAACAATCTTCCGATGTGTTGTTTGTATGATCGGATTGTGAAAGAATAATTAAATTTCAATCAATAAAAAAAGCGACCATTTGGTCGCTTTTTTTTATGAAAAATAAAATGATATTACATCATTCCCGGCATACCGCCACCCATTGGAGGCATACCTCCTCCAGCTGGGGCATCTTCTTTAATATCAAGAAGAGCACATTCAGTTGTAAGAATCATTCCAGAAACAGAAGCAGCATTTTCAAGGGCAACTCGTGTTACTTTTTTAGGGTCAATAATTCCTTCTTTAAGCATGTCAACATAGGTTCCGTTTTTGGCGTTGTAACCAAAGTTTTGATCTCCTTCGAGAACTTTAGATACTACTACAGAGCCTTCACCACCAGAATTTTCAACAATAATTCTTAGAGGAGCTTCAACAGCTTTCTTTATAATTTGAATACCTGTTTCTTCATCAGCATTATCGCTTTTGATTCCTTCAAGGGCCTTTTTTGCATTTAATAAAGCAACACCACCTCCGGCAACAATTCCTTCTTCTACAGCAGCTCTTGTAGCGTGAAGAGCATCGTCTACACGGTCTTTTTTCTCTTTCATTTCAATTTCAGAAGGAGCACCAACATAAAGAACAGCAACTCCACCCGAAAGTTTAGCTAGACGTTCTTGAAGTTTTTCTTTGTCATAATCTGAGGTTGAGTTTTCGATTTGAGATTTTATCTGTCCTACACGCCCTTCAATTGCTTCTGCTGAACCAGATCCATTTACAACAGTTGTATTGTCTTTATCAATGGTAACTTTCTCTGCAGTACCAAGCATCTCAAGTGTAGTGTTTTCTAAGGTATAACCGCGTTCTTCCGAAATTACAGTTCCACCTGTAAGGATTGCAATATCTTCTAGCATTGCTTTTCTACGATCTCCAAATCCTGGTGCTTTAACAGCAGCAATTTTTAGTGCCCCACGAAGTTTGTTAACTACAAGAGTAGCTAATGCTTCACCGTCAACATCTTCTGCAATAATTACTAAAGGTTTGCCGGTTTGAGCTACAGGTTCTAATACAGGTAAAAGATCTTTCATTGCTGAAATCTTTTTATCATATAATAAAATGTAAGGACTCTCTAAGTCTGCTTCCATTTTTTCTGAGTCGGTAACAAAATATGGAGAAAGGTATCCTCTGTCGAATTGCATACCTTCTACAACATCAACATAAGTCTCAGTTCCTTTTGCTTCTTCAACAGTAATTACTCCTTCTTTCCCTACCTTTTCAAAAGCTTCTGTAATTAATCCTCCGATGGTACTGTCGTTGTTAGCAGAAATGCTAGCAACTTGATTTATTTTTTCAGAAGAACCACCAACTTCAGTAGCAATATTGTCTAATTCTACAACAATAGAATTAACAGCCTTGTCAATACCACGTTTAAGATCTAGCGGGTTTGCGCCAGCAGCAACATTTTTAAGTCCTTCTTTTACTATTGCTTGAGCCAAAATTGTAGCAGTAGTAGTTCCATCACCAGCTAAATCGTTGGTTTTGGAAGCAACTTCTTTTACCATTTGTGCTCCCATATTTTCTAAAGAATCTTCTAACTCAATTTCTTTAGCAACACTAACACCATCTTTAGTTACTTGCGGTGCACCAAAAGCTTTTCCAATGATTACGTTACGACCTTTTGGTCCGAGTGTAACTTTTACGGCGTTTGCTAGAGCATCTACGCCTCTTTTTATGCCATCTCTAGCATCGATGTCAAAAACTATTTTTTTAGCCATTTTAATATGATTTTTAGATTAAACAATTGCAAGAATGTCATTTTCTTTCATGATCAAGAAATCTTTTCCGTCATGTTGAAGCTCAGTTCCTGCATACTTACCGTAAAGAACAGTATCTCCAACTGATAAGGTAACCGGGTTTTCTTTGGTTCCAGGGCCTACAGCAACTACAATTCCTTTTTGAGGTTTTTCTTTTGCTGTGTCTGGAATGTATAAACCGGAAGAGGTTTTGGTTTCTGCAGCAGCAGGTTCAATTAGAACGCGGTCTGCAAGAGGTTTAATATTAATTGTACTCATATGAATTGATTTTATGTTAAATAATTTCAAATACTAAATTTCATAAATTATGCCATTTAGATATATGGCATAAATAGCAAAAAAAAATGCCAGCTTGTCAGTAAGCTGGCATTTTTTAAAAGGTATTATTGTCTATTCTTCAATAGCTGGATCTTCAATAGGTGTTTCTGGAATTACTTCTGGAATTACCTCTGTTGAAATCTCTTCTAATGTGTTTGAATCAAGTAATTTTGATTCATCATTAATGTTATTTTTAACCCCTGGTAGGCTGAAATTCGATAGTAAAATGAGGACTAACAATAGTGTTGCTAATACCCAGGTACTTCTGTCTAAGAAATCACCAGTTTTTTGAACTCCTCCTATTTGTTGAGCTCCACCTCCGAAAGATGAAGAAAGACCTCCTCCTTTTGGATTTTGAACCATTACTACTAGTATAAGAAGTAAACACACGACTAATATCAGTGTGATGAAAATTGAAAATGTACTCATTAGATTATGTTATTTTTGTTGTAAATCTTTAATAGCTTTGATTTGGTCTGCAAAGAAACTGTTTTTTTCTGGATATTTCAAACTTAATATCTTGTATGCGAGTAAAGCTTTCTTAAACTTCCCTTGTTTGACATAAACTTTTGCCAAAGTTTCGGTCATTAATTCTTCTTTATTAAACTTGGTTTCTTTTGCTAAATTATCTTTTCCGGTTGCAGAAGATACAGGCGGTATTTTAGGATTGTTTTTAAGAAAAGTGTCAATCAGTTCAAATTTATCCTCCAAAGGACTCTTCGTTTCAGTTGCTTCAAATGCGGATTGCTTGTTGTTCTTTGTCCATTCAATCCAATCTAAAAAAGTTAGATTTATAGGTACTGTTTTTTCTTCCGCTTGAAACTCTCGAATAGTTTCTGTTATTTCGAATGGTTCGGAATCTGGAATTGTATTCAGAGTAGATTCTTCCAATTTAGGAACTTCTTTTGGTTCTTCTACCGTTATGCTTTTTTCTTGAACTGGTGTTTTGAACTCATTATAGAGCCAATTGTAAAGGGTGTTTCTTTGTGGGGTTATTACAGCTGTTTTTTTGAGAATTAGATCAAAATTAAATTTTTCCTGCTCTTTTAATGACTTTAAGTACAATGCGTATGCTGCTTGAAAATAAGGGTAACGATACGTTATTTTCTCTAGAGATAGGCGTTGCTGCTCGTCTAAAGGATTGTAGTTCTCAGAAAGGGAAGAAAATTCTTTGAGATTCATCATACTACCATTTTGCTAAAGATGCGTTAAAAATATCTTGAGTAATACGATCAAAAATGTCATTGTGAGCGATATCTTTTATGTCATAAAGTTGTTGTTCAGCAGGAAAATCATAAAAGAATGAAAAACGTTTTTCGTAATTATCTTCTTCATTTTTAACATTGAAATAACGAACATTAATTGTAATCGTAAGCCTATTCTGAGCAGCAGTATTTTGAGCAGTAGCAGACATTGGAGTTATTGCGTATTCTACAATTTCACCTTCAAATACTAGGTCGCCATTGCTGCTGGCTAAGTTCAAGTTAGTTTGATTAATTAAAATATCCTGAAGCGCCAAAGTGAAATCCTGATCTAATCCTGGCTCAACGATAGATCCCGGTCTATTTCCGGCATTATTTTCAAAAAAATTCACTTGGAATGTTTCTGTTCCAGCAGGAATAGAAGCACCTGTGAAAGAGTATATGCCACATGCCTGAAGAGTTAACAAGCTAATCAATAGCGTAAGAAAGGAACTGTGTTTTTTAATCTTCTGAGCCATCATTTAAATCATATTGTTTAATTTTTCGATATAATGTTCTTTCGGAAATACCCAGTTCTTCGGCTGCTAATTTACGTTTTCCCTTACTTCTTTCTAGCGCAGTTTTAATCATTTCAATTTCTTTTTGAAGAAGAGATAAAGGTTCTTCTTCAACAATTGTCTCAGCATAATCATAGGATTCCTCTGCATCCATTTTATTTTCTTGATATTGACTTTCTACAGGGAGTGCATTAAGTGGCTGAAGGTTGCTGTCATTAGAACTTTCGCCATATATTTTTTTAATTAGGCTTTGATTTTTTTCTTGTACATCTTCCGATGTTTCTTGTTTCATTAGTTCTAATGTAAGCTTTTTAAGGTCATTTAAATCATTTTTCATATCAAAAAGTACCTTATAAAGTATTTCTCGTTCAGAAGCAAAATCACCTGATTCTTTTTCTTTGGGACTTATTGCAGGTAACTGACTTCCCATATCTGGAAGGTACGAACGTAAAATTTGTGGGTTTAGCTCACGTTCTTTTTCGAGTACAGAAATTTGCTCTGCTACATTTCTTAATTGTCGAATGTTACCGTTCCAGTTATATTGGGCAAGAATTTGTTGAGCATCTTCGTTTAGACGTAGGGTTGGCATGTGATATTTTTGCGCAAAATCGGAAGCAAATTTTCTAAATAACAATGGAATATCCTCTTTTCGATCTCTTAAAGGAGGTAAGTTAATTTCTACAGTACTCAGTCTGTAATATAAATCTTCTCTAAATTTTCCTTTTTGAATTGCGTCGCGCATTTGAACATTTGTTGCTGCGACAATTCGGACATTCGTTTTTTGAGTTTTCGAAGAGCCAACTTTTAAAAACTCACCAGTTTCTAAAACTCTAAGAAGACGAACTTGAGTTGCTAAAGGAAGTTCTCCTACTTCATCAAGAAAAATAGTACCACCATCGGCAACTTCAAAATACCCACTTCTGGTTGTAGTAGCTCCTGTAAAGGCTCCTTTTTCATGACCAAAAAGTTCACTGTCAATTGTTCCTTCAGGGATAGCACCACAGTTCACGGCAATGTATTTTGCGTGTTTTCTATGAGAATATTGATGTATTATTTTAGGGATATTTTCTTTTCCTACTCCGCTTTCTCCGGTTACTAAAACAGAAATATCTGTTACAGCTACGCGTAAAGCTTTCTCTAGCGATCGGTTCAATATCGAATTCATTCCAATGATACCAAAGCGCTGTTTTATAGCCTGAATTGATTCCATTATTATATAGTTTTCGAAATTCCCAAGGGAATCCCAATTAAAGTTGCAGAAGTACAATCATTGATTTTTACATCAACAAAATCTCCTGGTTTATAATTCTCTTTAGGAAAAACAACAACTGTATTTTGAGAAGTTCTTCCGCTCCATTGTTCTTTCGATTTTTTTGATTCACGTTCTATTAGTACACATACAGTTTGCTCTTTGTAGCTTGAGGTTCTATAACGACTATGCACTCTTTGTTTTTCTATGATCTCTTGCAATCGTCTTATTTTGACATCCTCACTTATGTCATCTTCAAATTTCCTTTCTGCCATGGTGCCTGGGCGTTCAGAATAAGAAAACATAAATCCAAAATGATATTTTACGTAATCCATTAAACTTAGCGTATCCTGATGATCTTCTTCAGTTTCGGTAGGAAATCCTGCGATTAGATCTTGTGAAATAGCACAGTCCGGGATTATTTTCTTGATGTTATCAATAAGTTCAAAGTATTCCTGACGCGTATGTAATCGATTCATTTTCTTTAAAATTCGATTGCTTCCAGATTGTACAGGCAAATGGATATGATTACATATATTATCAAACTTAGCCATTGTGTGAATTACATCGAGGGTTAAGTCTTGCGGGTTTGAGGTAGAAAAACGGATTCGCATTCCAGGGTGTTGCTTGGCAACAAGCGAAAGTAATTGAGCGAAATCTAAAGCAGTTTTTTGCTGTAAATCAGTAGCTTTATTAAAATCCTTTTTTAAACCGCCTCCATACCACAAATAACTGTCTACATTTTGTCCCAAAAGTGTAATTTCTTTAAACCCATTAGCAGCTAAATCATCAACCTCTTCTAAAATACTTTTTGGATCACGACTTCTTTCTCTTCCTCTTGTGAAAGGGACAACACAAAAAGTACACATATTATCACATCCACGTGTTATTGACACAAAAGCACTGATTCCGTTAGATTGGAGGCGAACAGGAGCAACATCCCCATAAGTTTCATCTTTAGAAAGGATGACATTAACTGCATTTCGACCGCTTTCAATCTCTTGAAGTAAGTTTGGTAAATCCTTGTAAGCGTCTGGTCCAACTACCATATCAACTATCTTTTCTTCCTCCAGAAATTTTTCTTTTAATCGTTCTGCCATGCATCCTAAAACTCCAACTTTCATTTTTGGATTGACACGTTTAATAGCGTTGAATTTTTCAAGACGTTTTCGAACTGTTTGCTCTGCTTTGTCTCGAATAGAACAGGTGTTGATTAAAACCAGATCTGCCTCTTTCATTTCTGCTGTAGTTTGAAAGCCTTCATTAGATAATATAGAAGCTACAACTTCACTATCAGCAAAATTCATACTACATCCATAAGATTCTATGTAGACCTGCTTTGAATTTTTTATTCTTGAATTTTGATCATCAAGTATTTCTCCATTGTACTGGTTTGGGTTCTTATCGGAGGTAACAGACAATCCTTTTTTTTCCTTTATGTTTTTTGTTTTGGTTTTCAATATTTTAATTTTTAGAGATCTATTTTGGGGTATCTCAATTTTGGATCACTACTGAATAGAAAGTAGTTGTTTTAATTACAATGCAAAAATAGGGATATTTTTCATAACAAGACAAAATGTCATGAAATCTAACTTGAATTTCTTTAAAATTTTAATTCCAAATATGGTTTGACCGATTTCTTCTAAATTTGATTGAATTATTAAAGTAAGAAAAAGAATAAAATCCAAACTTTTTTCTTCAGTCGAAAGTCGTTACAACAAATTATTCTGTTAATTAAGATTCGTACTCTTTAGCTAAATTTCTACCCAATTGAAACATATGTACTTCATCGGGTCCATCAGCTAGGCGAACGGTTCTGGCATACACATAAAATTTTGCAAGAGGGGTGTCTTGGCTTACACCCATTCCACCATGAATTTGGATGGCTCTATCAATAACAGTACATGCCATTTGAGGGACAGTTATTTTAATCATTGCAATTAAATTTTTAGCTTCTTTAGCTCCAAATCGATCAATTTTATCTGCTGCTGCAAGGGTCAATAGTCTCGCTTGTTGAATTTCACATTCTGATTTTGCTATTTCTTGACGAATACTACTAAACTTGATTAGGTTTCTTCCGAATGCAGTTCGTTGGTTCGATCGAATACACATAAGATCCAAAGCTCTTTGTGCTGCTCCAATTAACCTCATGCAATGATGTATTCTACCCGGACCCAATCTTCCTTGTGCAATCTCAAAACCCCTTCCCTCACCAAGAAGTATGTTGCTTACAGGTACTCGAACATTGATTAATTCTATTTCGGCGTGTCCTTCAGGCGAATCAACGTTACCAAAGACTTCCATAGGTCTAAGTATTTTAATTCCAGGTGTATTTGCTGGAACTAAAATCATACTTTGTTGTTGGTGTTTTGGAGCTGAAAAGTCTGTTTTACCCATTATAATGTATACCTTACAATGTGGGTTCATTGCTCCAGAAGACCACCATTTCCTTCCGTTAATGACATATTCGTCTCCATCTCTTTCTATGGATGTTTCGATGTTGGTTGCATCTGAAGAAGCAACAGCAGGTTCAGTCATTAAAAATGCAGACCTTATTTCTCCATTCATTAAAGGTTTAAGCCACTTTTCTTTTTGTTCTTCTGTTCCGTATTTAGCAATGGTTTCCATGTTGCCTGTATCTGGTGCAGAGCAGTTAAATACTTCTGAAGCATAAGCTAAACTTCCCATCTTTTCTGCTAATGGTGCATATTCAAGATTAGAAAGACCAGGGCTTAAATTTCCATAGCCTTTAGGTAAGAAAAGATTCCATAACCCTTCTGATTTAGCTAATTTTTTCCAATGTTCCATTTCTGGATAATTTTCCCAAAGATTATTTTTGCAAAACTCGTTGACCTTATTTTCATGAGGGAAAAGATGTTTTTTCATGAACTGGTCGACTCTTTCAATTAGATCTGTTGTTTCTTGGGTGTATTCAAAATTCATAATTAGCTGTTAGTACGTTTAAATTAAATAATGTTGTTAATCAATTGAGATCGTATGAAATGGTGATTCAGTTTTAAAGCGACTTTCTTGTAATAAGAATTAAATATAGATAAATTATTTATCTTAAATCATTTAAAGAAAAGAGCTTCTCTGAACTTTAACAAACCATAAATTTCCTATACTTTTTTTGATCACATAGAGCGTTGTAGCTGAGGTCTTTTTTTAGTGATTATGAATTTTAGTTTGTCTATAAGTTTGAGACCTAAGAAAAAACGAATTACTTTTGTCAGCAGAATTGTACAAATATGGCAAAGAATTTAGTAATTGTTGAATCACCGGCTAAGGCTAAAACTATCGAAAAGTTTCTTGGGAAAGATTATAAAGTAGCCTCTAGTTTTGGGCATATTGCTGACCTACCCTCAAAAGAGTTAGGAGTTGATGTAGATGGAGATTTTTCTCCAAAGTATATCGTTTCTGATGATAAAAAGAAAATTGTATCTGAATTGAAGTCGCTAGCCAAAAAAGCAGAGATGGTTTGGTTGGCAAGTGATGAGGATCGAGAGGGAGAGGCAATTGCTTGGCATTTAGCTCAAACTTTGAAATTAAATGACAGCAATACAAAAAGGATTGTTTTTCATGAAATTACAAAAAACGCCATTTTAAAGGCAATCGAAAATCCACGTGAAATTGATTATAATCTAGTAAACGCGCAACAAGCTCGAAGAGTTTTAGATCGTTTAGTTGGGTATGAATTATCACCAGTTCTTTGGAGAAAAGTTAAAGGTGGTCTTTCGGCAGGTAGAGTTCAATCGGTTTCTGTTCGCCTAATTGTAGAGCGTGAACGCGAGATTAAAGAATTTTCTGCAAAATCTATGTATAAAACGCAAGCCGCGTTTTTAACTTCAGGGGGAAAGGAGATTAAAACACAGTTGAATACAACTTTTGATCAACCAGATGAAGTTCAAGATTTTTTATTAGAAAATGTGGGTGCTAAGTTTTCCATTGCTTCTAAAGAAACTAAACCTGCCAAAAAAAGCCCTACAGCTCCTTTTACAACATCAACATTACAACAAGAAGCCTCACGAAAATTATTTTTTTCTGTAAGTAAGACCATGACTATGGCACAGCGACTTTATGAAGCGGGATTAATCACTTACATGAGAACAGATAGTGTAAATCTTTCAAAGGAAGCTCAAACTGCTGCATTATCTACAATTGAAGCTAACTATGGAAAAGAATACGCTCAAGCACGTACCTTTAAAAGCAAAAGTAAAGGAGCGCAAGAAGCACACGAAGCAATTCGTCCTACAGATTTAACTCTTTCTAAAATTGAAGGTGATTACGATCAAATTAGATTGTATGAGTTAATATGGAAAAGAACAGTAGCTTCACAGATGAGTGACGCTCAACTTGAACGAACTCAATTAAAAATAGACGCTTCTACTCACAGTCAACTTTTTACAGCAAAAGGAGAAGTAATTAAGTTTGAAGGTTTTCTTAAAGTGTATTTAGAAGGAACTGATGATGATGAAGAAGAGGCAGAAGGAATGTTACCTAATGTAAATATAGGAGATGCGGTTAATTTAAAATCACTCGTTTCCACTCAGCGATTTTCTCGCCCTCCATACCGATATTCAGAAGCTGCCCTTGTAAAGAAGCTTGAAGAATTAGGAATTGGTCGTCCTTCAACTTATGCTCCTACAATTTCAACCGTTCAGAATAGAGGCTATGTTGCTAAAGGAGCAGTAGAAGGCTCTGAGCGTAACTATCATCAGCTTTCATTGAATAATGATGAAGTTGAGGTTAAACTTCTAACAGAAACGGTTGGTTCAGATAAAGGTAAATTAGTTCCTACTGATATAGGGATGATTGTAAACGATTTCCTTGTTAATAATTTTAAAAGTATTCTCGATTATAGTTTTACTGCTCAAGTAGAAAAAGACTTTGATGAAATTGCAGAAGGAAATGAAGATTGGATAAAAATGATCAAAGGGTTTTATGGTGATTTCCATAAAACTGTAGATTTTGTCCAAGAAAATGCAGAGCGCGAATCCGGAGAACGTAGTCTGGGTGTTGATCCAAAATCTGGAAGAGAATTAAAAGTTCGTTTGGGGAAATTTGGTCCAATAGCACAAATCGGAAATTCTGATGATGAAGAAAAACCAGTTTATGCTAGTTTGACGGCAGAACAACAATTAGATACGATTACGTTCGAAGCTGCCCTTGAATTATTTCAATTACCTAAAAGTTTAGGAGAATATGAAGAACAAGAAGTTACTGTAAACAATGGAAGGTTTGGTCCTTATGTAAAATTTGGTGATCTATTTGTTTCATTACCTAAAGGAATGAATCCAATGGAAGTCGATCAGGATTTTGCAATAGAACTTATTGAGGAAAAAAAGAAAGCCGACGCTCCAATTTATACTTATAAAGAATTACCCGTTACTAAGGGAACAGGTCGTTTTGGTCCTTTTATTAAATGGAGTGGAATGTTCATCAATGTAAATAAAAAGTATGATTTTGATAATTTAAGTACAGGAGATATTGAGACTTTGATTGATGAAAAAATCCAAAAAGAAATTGATAAGGTTATTCATGATTGGAAAGACGAGGGTATTCGTGTGGAGAAAGCACGTTGGGGTCGATCTAATATTATAAAGGGTAAAATTAAAATTGAACTATCTAAGGATATTGACCCAACTAAAATAACTCTAGAAGAGGCTAAAAAAAGAATTGAGGCTAAGAAACCCACTAAAAAGAAAACAAAAGCCAAAGCCAAACCAAAATCGAAAGCAAAGCCTAAAGCTACTTCAAAGAAAAAGTAATGAGCTTAAATTTTTTTAACCCAATTGATGAAACTGTTTTTGGAGTATCCGTTTTACTTCCCAAACAAGTTTTGGGTAAAAAAATAAAAGCACACACTAAAAGCCAAGGTTTTCCCGATTTAAAAAATGTGAGTATTGCTATTTTTGGGGTGAACGAAAATAGAAATGGTTTTTTTGCATCAACTTCATACGAGATTAATGAATTTCGTAGAAATTTATATCAACTTTACCCAGGAAATTGGGCAATAGAAATAGCTGATCTAGGCGATTTGCCTATTGGTGAAACTCCAGAAGACAGTTATTTTGCAATAAAAGAAGCTTGTCTTGAGTTGCAGCAAATGAGTATAATTCCAATAATTATAGGAGGAACACAGGATCTAACAATTGCAGCTTATCAAGTTTTTCAGCAAAACAAAAAGTTGGTCAATATGGTTTCGATCGACAGTCGTTTCGATTTTTCACAAGATGAAGAGTTGATTTCAGGAAAATCTTATATGAGTAAGATTATTATGGATTCTCCTAGTTATTTAATGAATTATACCAATATCGGTTACCAATCCTATTTGATTGCCCAAGAAGAATTAGATTTAATGGAAAAACTTTTTTTTGATTCCATTCGTCTGGGAACGGTATTGGATAATAGTCAAATTACAGAACCGATTTTTAGAGAAGCAGACATAGCAAGTTTTGACATGAAATGTTTAAGAAGTTCTGCGGACGGAACTTATTTAAACGGGTCACCAAACGGAATAGACAGTAGAACAATTTGTGCACTGGCTAGATATGCTGGAATTAGTGATAGGTTGAGTTTAGCTGGTTTTTTTGATCTTCCAAACAATACTCTTTTTCATAAATTATTTGCACAAATAATCTGGTATTTTATAGAAGGAGTTAATTGCAGATTTGGAGAATATCCTGTAAACACAAACAACAATTTTAAACGTTACACCGTTCAAATGTCAGATCGTGAAATGATATTTCATCAAAGTGAAAAAAGCGGAAGATGGTGGTTAGAAATTGAAAATGAAAATTATTTAGATAATAAATCAAAAAGTAACACGTTATTATCTTGCACGCACAAAGATTATCTTGATGCTTGTAACGATGTTTTACCAGATAGATGGTGGAAAGCCACCAAAAGAGTGTAGAGAAATCAATCTTTTTTTTTATCTTGACGCGGTAAACTATATTGATTAAATTGTAATGCCCTAGAAGAGCGAAATCTTTTATGAAAAAAATATTTGTTTTAGTTGCCTCAGTACTACTCCTTACAGGTTGTGGTAACAAAAGAGGGGAATTAGTTGGAGTAAAGCAGAAGAAGTGGTTTCCTGAAAAACCTTATGGTATGACTCTTGTAGAGGGTGGTGCGTATATTATGGGAAAGGCAGATGACGACATGGCACAACTCCAAAATGCTCAGGCGAAAACCGTGACAGTTCGTTCTTTTTACATGGATGAAACTGAAATAACCAACAGCGAATACAGACAGTTTGTTTATTGGGTAAGAGATTCTATCGCTCTTAATATGCTTGCAAGAAAAGCAGATGAAAATAAAGAAGAAGGAGTTACTGATGGGATTGCTGCTTACGCATTTGCAGATGCTGACACTTCTGATCTTACAGAATTTCAAAAATACATGAAGCTTAATTACTATGACCTAAGTGAAGATTTATACGCTGGTCGTCGATTAAATTGGGACGAAGAAATTGAATGGAGTACGGAAGATTATATGGATCAGGCTTACGTTGAGGTAATGGACAGCTTGTACCTTCCGCCGGAAGTTTGGTATAACGGTGAAATGAAATTAGACGTTAATAAATTAAAATATAGATATACTTGGTTTGATGCTGAGAAAGCCTCTTTAGATAGAAAGCGTAATCCAAACCTAAGAGGAAGATCTGATTATATTCATGAAGAAAAAAATCTTGAAATTTATCCAGACACAACAGTTTGGATTAAAGATTTTAATTACTCTTACAACGAGCCCATGCACAACGATTATTTCTCACACCCTGCTTATCAGGATTATCCAGTGGTTGGAGTTTCTTGGAAACAAGCAGTTGCTTTTTGTGTTTGGAGAACTAGTTACAAAAACTCATATCAAAAACAGAATGGTAAACCCTTAGTAAATTACTTTAGATTACCAACTGAGGCGGAATGGGAATATGCTGCAAGGGGTGGAATTCCTTCCGGTATTTATCCTTGGGGTTCCCCATACTTACTAAATGACAGAGGGTGTTTCTTAGCAAACTTTAAACCCCTTCGTGGAGATTATTCTTCTGACCAAGCAATGTATACAGTAGAAGCAAAGTCATATTTAGCAAATGATTATAACTTGTACAATATGGCTGGTAATGTAGCGGAGTGGACTGGTTCCTCCTATGATCCAGGAGCGTATGAATACGTGTCTTCTTTGAATCCAAATTTCTCTTCTGCAAAAGAAACGAGAAAAGTAGTTCGCGGTGGTTCTTGGAAAGATGTTGCTTATTTCTTGAGAGTTAGTTCAAGAGACTACGAGTATTCTGATACCGCAAGAAGCTATATTGGATTCAGAACTGTTCAAGACTATTTAGGATCGGAAAAAGTAAAAATTAAATAAAATATTATCTTTAAACTAAGCTTATAACTAAACTAATTTATTAAAATGGACGCAAAACAATTAAAAGGAAGGTTAAGAAGAAAAATTATTATGCACATGCTATTCCAAATTGGAGGAGCAGTAGTAATCGTTGGAGCATTATTTAAAATTCTTCACTTAGAGATAGGACCAATAACAGGAGGTGTTGTATTAGGTTTAGGATTAGGAACTGAAGCAATTATTTTCTTAGTAGGAGGATTAATGTTAGATGATGCACGAGAAGAGCATGCAGCATATGTTGAACACTTAGAAGAAAAAACAGGTCATGCTCCAAAATCATCAGGATCTGAAGAAGGATTATCAGGTAAAATCGATGCAATTCTTCAAGAAGCTAAATTAGATGTAAACCTAGTAGGTGGATTAACAAAAAGTATCAAAAGCTTAGAGGCTTCAGCAGCGGCTTTAACACCTGCTGTAGATGCAGTTTCTACTTCTAATAATTACTCTGAGCAAATGTCTAAGGCTGCAAGTCAACTAGAAGAATTAAATCAATTATACAGTGCTCAAGTTGCAGATGCAGGTTCACAAACCTCAAACAACGCACAATTAACAGAGAACGCTAAGCAGCTACAAGCTCAAATGGAAGCAATGTCTGCAAACTTAGCATCACTTAACCAAGTTTATGGCGGAATGCTTTCTGCAATGAATAAAAATTAAGAAACATGGCTGGAGCAAATGAAACCCCGCGTAATAAACTTATTGCGCTGATGTACCTAGTGTTCATTACCATGTTGGCATTGAACGTTAGTAAGGAAGTATTGGATGGATTTGGACAAATGTTCAAAAAAATTCAAAGTGCTAATGAGCGCGTAAATACTGGAAACGAGATATACTACAATAAAATTTCTACTAATTCTGAGGAAAAAGAAGGAAAGTGGATTGGTCACGACCGAACTGCAAAAGAGATTCGAAAAGAGTCTACGGCATTTTATAATCGTATTCAGGAGATTAAGAATACCATCACTGCAGATCGTTTAGTAGATGATCCTAACCTGGAGAAGTATTCTGAAATGGATAAAGGAGAAAAATTAGATTTAATTTTCTTCGATGCAAGCGGAGTATCGCCAGAAGGTAAAGAATTCATTGATTTAATGAATAATTACAAGATGAGAGTTATTCAAGTTTTTGCGAGTCAGTATCCACAATATACTGAGTTAGTAGAAGAACGTTTCTATTCAGGTGATTTTAACAACAACATCAAAAATAAAGATGGAGTTGATGTACCTTGGTTAGTAGCAAATTATGAAGGTTTTCCATTAATTTCTTCTCTTGCTAAGCTTACAATGATGCAAAACGACATTCGTCTTACCGAAAGTGATGTTTTAAACGCATTATTAGGAAAAGAGTTAGAAGCAGGTAGTAGAGTTAACAAAGACAATTATATCTCTTTCCTTAAAACAGAAAAAGGAGCTTATTATCAAGGAGAAACTTTTGATGGTAGTGTTATCCTTGGAAGAAAAGGTGGAGCGCAAAACCCAAATGAGGTTAGTTTAACTCTAGATGGAAATAAACTTACAGATGATCAGTATGAACTTATTCCGGGAGGAATTAAGTTAAATGTTAAAGCAGGTCGTCCTGGTGATCATGTTATAGAAGGAGATCTAATTTTCTTGAATAATGGTATTGAATCTAGGATTGAAGTTAATCAGTCTTTTCCAGTAATTGCTAAGCCTAATTCTCCTCTAATTCGTGCCGACAAGATGAATGTTGTCTATAGAGGTGTAGAAAACCCGATGACAATTTCTATTCCGGGTATTCAACCAAATAAAGTAAAAGCATCTGCGCCTGGACTAAGAAGAGTTAAAGGAAGCAAATATGTAATTGATCCGGGTAAGGGAAGAACGGTTAAGTTTGTAGTTAGTGGTACGTTACCAGATGGTAAGAAAATATCTACTTCTGAAGTATTTAGAATTAAAGATGTTCCTGCACCTGCTGGATTAGTAGCTGGTGAGTCAGGTAACTTTAAAATTTCTAAAAACGACCTTACAAATGCAACTATAGGAGCTGACCTTGTTGATTTTGATTTCCCGATTAACTTAAAAGTTAAGAACTTCAAATTTAAAGTTCCAGGTTCTGCAACTGTAAACGTTCAAGGGAATAAGTTAAACTCGAAAGCAAAGTCTGCATTAAGAAGAGCTAAGAAAGGAATGCAAGTTACCGTTTATGGTATTGAAGTAGAAAACCCTAAGAATCCTAAATATAAATTTAAGGAAACATCAACAGTAATTTGTACAATAATATAACGACGTTAATAGTTAAGTCATGAACTCAAAATTTATATATTCTTTTATTTTAATTTGTCTTTGCTTCATCGGCAATGGCCATGCACAAGCCAATTTGTTAAACGCTCGTGTACCGCAGGATATTGGTAAAATAAATGAAAAACAAATTGTGGCTAATGATGAAACACCCCTTTCATACGGTTATGTTGATGACAGAGATATTTTGTGGTCAAAAACTGTTTGGGAAATTATCGATCTTAACGAGCGTATAAACTTTCCATATTATTATCCTACGGATACGACTAATCTTGGTCCAGACCGTAGATCTTTATTTTATGTTTTAAGAGAAAATATTAAGAAAGGAAATATCAAAGAAGTCTACTCGGACGAATACTTCACCGAAAAAATGACTTATGCTGATATCCAAGAAAAATTATTTGCAAGAAAACTAAAAAACAGTAGTATTGAAAAGTTAAACGCAGGTGAAGAAATAACAGATCAAGATTATAGAACAGCTTCTTTAGGAGCTGCAGAGATTAAGCAGTACAAAATTAAAGGTACATGGTATGTCGATAAAAGACAAGGAGAATTGAAATATCGTTTACTTGGTATTGCTCCATGTGCACCTGATGTTAGTTTGAAGCTGGAAGATACTAGTGAAGGAGATCAAGAAGGGCCTTTGCCTTTGTTTTGGGTTTGGTTCCCAGACGCAAGAATTACTTTAAATAATTCAACTGTATTTAACAATAGAAACTCCTCACAGCCGATTACTTTTGACCATATGCTCAATTCAAGACGATTCAATTCAGTAATTTACAAAGAAGAAAATGTTTATGAAGATCGTTCTGTTAACGAATATATATACGAAGATGCTTTACAGCAACTTTTAGAATCTGAACGAATTAAATCTCAAATTAGAGATTTCGAACAAGATTTATGGAATAATTAATAAACTACTTAATTAAAAAAACGCTGCTTTATGCAGCGTTTTTTTTTACTTTTATTTAGTATGAAGCATTCAATTATCGTAGGATTTGGTCTAGCAGGTTTGGCTTTTGCAGAGCAACTAAAGAGAAGTAACTTATCTTTTTCTATTATAGATTCTGGAAGAGGTGGTTCTTCTCAAATTGCAGCTGGAATATATAACCCAACGGTATTGAAAAGGTTTTCCTTAGCTTGGAATGCCGATGTATTTCATCAATATGCAATGCCATTTTATTCCGATCTTGAAAGTAAACTAAAAACTCAAATTGTTTACCCTGCTCAAATTCATAAGATATTCAATAAGCGCTCGGAACATAATGAATGGATTTCTGCTTCTGACACTAAAAAATTAGCTCCCTTTCTAGATCCTAAAATTCATTCTAACCATGACGATTCTATAAATGCAACATTAGGCTATGGGAACGTAATGAGTTCTGGAAGAGTTGCTACAAATCATCTAATAAACTCATACAAGAGTTTTTTAAATTCTGATGAATTTATTGAAGAGGAATTCGATTTCAAAAAATTAAAATATTCGGATTCTAGTATTACTTATAAAGACATCCAAGCGAAACATATCGTTTTTTGTGAGGGTTTTAAAATGATTAATAATCCCTTTTTTAAAAATTTGCCTTTGGTTGGCTCTAAAGGAGAAATCTTAATAATAAAGGCACCAAAATTAAAATCAAAAGCAATTTTAAAAGGCCCTATTTTTATTACCCCAATAGGAGGCGATTTATATTGGGCAGGAGCAACTTTTGAGCGAAATGATAAAACACTCCGATGCACTCCAAAGGGAAGAGAATGGGTGTTAAATCGAATACATAAAATGATTTCAACAGAAATAGAAGTAATAGAACATATTACTCAAATTCGTCCAACTGTTCAAGACCGTAGACCTTTGCTAGGTACACATCCAGCTTACAAAAACATTCATCTTTTAAATGGGCTTGGATCACGAGGTGTACTTGCAGCTCCATTATTGTCGGAATGGTTATTGGATTATATAGAGGGTAAGTCAATGCTTAACTCTGAGGTTGATATAAGTAGGTTTGAAAGTTATTTAAGACAAACTGACTAAACACTAGTTTATTTCAAATGCATTCATCAAATTTGCAAAAAATTTTTTATGCTTAGCGTTCAGAATGTATCGGTTTCATTTGGTGGTGAATATCTTTTCAAGGATATCTCATTTAGACTAGGTCCGGGAAATCGAGTTGGCCTTGTTGGTAAAAATGGAGCTGGAAAATCTACGCTCCTTCATTTGATCTCCAGGGATACTCCGGTTAGTGAGGGTTCCATTTCTCAGGAGAAATCAGTAAAACTAGGATTTCTAAAACAGGATATTGACTTTGATTTTGGACGAACAGTATTAGAAGAAGCTTACCAAGCTTTTACTGAAATAAAAGAACTTGAAAAACAGATGGAGGAAATTAACCTCGGTCTTACTACACGAACAGATTATGAATCTGATTCATACAATGAATTGATTATTCAATTAAATGAAGTAACAGAACGTTATGAAATTATAGGAGGTTATAACTACCAAGGTACAACCGAAAGAATTTTACAAGGTTTAGGGTTTCAGTCTGAAGATTTCAATAAACAAACAGATACTTTCTCTGGAGGATGGAGAATGAGAATTGAATTAGCAAAACTTCTTTTACAACCTAACGATATTTTACTCCTCGATGAGCCAACAAACCATTTAGATATTGAGTCTATTATATGGCTGGAAGATTTTCTTAAAAAATATAGAGGTGCGGTTGTTATGGTTTCTCACGATAAGATGTTTTTAGATCAAGTTACCAATAGAACTATCGAAATTGTTGGAGGGCGCATTTATGATTACAATAAGCCGTATTCTAAGTATATGGTTTTGAGAGAAGAAATTTTAACTCAACAAAGAGCAGCTCAGAAGAACCAAGAAAAACAGATTCAACAAACCGAAAAGTTAATCGAACGATTTAAAGCAAAAGCTTCGAAAGCGACGATGGCACAATCTTTAATGAAGAAACTAGATAAGATTGATCGCATTGAATTAGATGTTGAAGATAACCGAGCGATGAAACTAAGTTTTCCGGTATCTACCCAACCGGGTAAAATGATAATCGAAGCAGATGGAATAAAGAAAGCTTATGGTGATAAAATGGTTTTGCAAGGAGTTAAATTTGAAATTGCTAGAGGAACCAAAACTGCTTTTGTGGGTCAAAACGGGCAGGGTAAATCTACCCTTGCTAAAATTATAGTTAACGAAATTGATTACGAAGGATCATGTGTTCTAGGTCATAATGTAAAGGTTGGTTATTTTGCCCAGAATCAAGCAGAATATTTAGATGGAAATTTAACTTTATTAGAAACGATGCAGAATGCAGCAACGGATTCAAATCGTTCTCAGGTTCGTAATATATTAGGGTCATTTTTATTTCGAGGTGACGATGTAGAAAAAAGAGTAAAAGTTCTTTCCGGAGGGGAACGAAATCGCCTTGCATTAGCAAAACTATTGTTAATGCCATTTAATGTTCTAATTATGGATGAGCCAACAAACCACCTGGATATTCATTCGAAAAATGTTTTAAAAGAAGCCTTGAGGAAGTTTGAAGGAACCTTGATATTAGTGTCTCATGATCGAGATTTTTTGCAAGGGTTAAGCGATCGCGTACTTGAGTTTAAAGATCATAAATTAAAAGAATATTTGGGGGATATTAATTTGTATTTAGAACAGAAAAACTTAGACTCTTTAGTAGCCTTAGAGCACAAGGAAAAAGTTAAAAATGAAAAAGCATCTGTTCCTAAAAATGATTACGAAACCCAAAAAAAATTAAAATCTCTTCAGAATAAACAATCTAAAGTAGAGCGAGAGATAGCTGATTTAGAACAAGAATTAAAAAAGATAGATCAAGAGTTAGAGCATAATTATGACCAAATGATTGCACAGCCAAACTTTTTTGAGGGTTATCACGGTAAAAAAGATAAACTTGCAGTTCTTCTAAAAAAGTGGGAGGTAGTTGCTGAAGAATTAATGGAATTAGAATAGTCATGGAAGAACACTTTTTTCAATGTCCATATTGCTGGGAAGAAATTTCAATGCTTTTAGAACCTGCTAATCAGGAGCAACAATATATTGAAGATTGCGAAGTTTGCTGCAGGCCCATCCAAATTCAATTTGTTTTTGATGAAGAATTACAATCTTTTTCAGCCCGTTCTTTAGAAGAATAGTTCTATTGTCTCATAAAATCTTCTAGATCTGCTTCCGATATATGTGGGTTTGCACCGCTATTTTGAGCCACAAGGGCGCCCATTCCACAAGCTTTATCTAAAGCTTCGTTAGCGTCTTTTCCATCCAAAATAAGGCTTAAAAGAGTCCCTAGAAAGGAATCTCCTGCTCCAACAGTATCCTTTACGATTGCTGGGTACCCTTTTTGTTTGTAAAAATTCCCTTGATGTAGTAAAATGGCCCCTTCTTCACCTAATGTAACACATATTGATCGGGTGTTCGTTTTATTAGAAATAAAATGAATTTGACCTTCTAAAGATTCTTCAGTACTTCCAAGAGCAGAACATATTTCTTCTATTTCCTCATCATTAAATTTAATGAAATCTGCAAGGTTCATAAATAACTCTAAATCTGAAATAGAGTAGTGGGGAGGTCTTAAGTTTACGTCAAACACATTGTACTTAGAAAACTCCAATAACTTTATTAAACTTTTCTTTGAAACAGGATCTCTAGCAACCAAGCTGCCAAAAATAAATGCATCCGATGAATTGATAAGTTCTTCATATTGGGCATTTAATTCAATTTTGTCCCAGCTTACGGGGTGATTTATTTCGTATGAAGCTGAACCATTTTGGTTTAAAGTCACAGAAACTGTCCCAGTATTGAAAGTTTCATTTACTTGAATATAATTTGTGCTAATTCCTTTTTGCTTAATTAGCATCAGTATTTCTTCGCCTAATTCATCGTTACCAACACTACTTATTATTTGTGAGTTAAGTCCCCATGATTTCATTCTAAGAGCTACGTTTAAGGGAGCCCCACCTAATTTTTTTCCTTCTGGGAATAAATCCCAAAGTACTTCACCAAAACAAACAACGTTCTTCATTATTTAATTAAAGATTTACTTAGTCGTTCTAAGGAAACCCCTTTTGTTTCCGGCATTAGATAGAGTACAAAGATCAACTGGAAAACCATCATTCCAGAAAATAGAAGGAAAACATATCCAGGGTTTGGAAATGCAGATAATGCAACTGGCATAAATAGAGTTATTAGTGCAGCTAAAACCCAATGAACAGATGACCCAAAGGATTGTCCCTGTGCTCTAAGATTATCTGGGAATATTTCAGAAATAAAGACCCAAATCACTGCTCCTTGTCCTATAGCATGTGAAGCTATAAACAGGAACAAGAAAAAAGGAATACTCATACCTTGCCATTCTTGTAAAAAAGCAACAGAAACTAATGTTAATGAAACGATATAGCCAATAGATCCAATAATCATGAGTAACCTTCTTCCGATTTTATCTATTAAATATAATCCCAGTAGTGTGAAAATTAAATTTGTAAGTCCAATTCCAATACTACTTAACAAAGCTGCACTTTCTTGTAATCCAGCCGCTTCAAATATTCTTGGAGAGTAATATAAAAAAGCATTTATACCAGAAAGTTGATTGAAAAAAGCAATCAAAAAAGCTAAAAGTATTGGAAAACGATATGTTTTTGAAAACAACGCTTTTTGTTTTGTAGGTTCTTGCTCCGCTTTAATTTCCTCGATTTCAGTACGGGTTAATTCAGATCCATTAATTTCTTTAAATATGGCTTGTGCCTGATCTAAATCTTTTTTCTTAAACAGCACCCAACGTGGACTTTTAGGGACAGAGAAAATACCTAAAAGATATAGTGCTGCTGGTAGCGCTTCTATTCCAACCATCCATCGCCAAGGCTGTGCTCCAAAATCTTTAAACAAGAAATTAGAAACAAATGCGATTAATATTCCAAACACAATATTGAATTGATAGAGTGCCACGAGTTGACCTCTTTTTTCTGCCGGGGCTATTTCAGATACATAGGTAGGAGCAGCAATTGTGGAAGCTCCTACACCAATTCCACCAATGAATCTAAAAAAAGAAAAACTGTAAGGGTCTAGAGCAAGTCCAGAGCCTAATGCAGAAATGAAGTATAAGACTCCTATTCCTATTAAGGTGTTTTTTCTACCGAAATAGTTACAAGGGTAGCTTGCAAATATAGCTCCAAGGACAGTTCCCCATAGCGCCATTGACATTACAAATGTACCGTGAAAAAGGTCAGAGGTATTCCATAAACTTTGAAGTTGCTGGTCTGCTCCAGATATAACGACAGTGTCAAATCCGAACAAAAAACCAGCTAAAGCAGAAATTAAAGATATTTTAAAAACTTTATTCATAATGAGTTTTTATTGGTGTTTGTATAGGGAAACATTTTTAAGTTCAGCCTCTAAATTATTTGCTTTTAGTACCCATTTAAAATCATCATTTATCGGATACATTAATTGGGTGCTAACCACTTTTCCTTTTTGATGAAATATTTCAAGGGAGTTGCGATCAACAAATAATCGAACCGTTAAGATCCCTGATTCTGGTTCTACCTTAAATTGTTGGTGATTGCTGAATTTAGGGTGAAAATATTCATTTCCATTAGCAAAACGTTCCGTGCTTACTAATTCTGTTTTGGAATCATATTCCCATAAGATTGCAGGTTTTTTTGAATCTCCAAAAAGCATTTTAATCTGCTCTAGATCTTGGAGTTCAACTTCAAAAACTGCTTCAAATTGATCTGATAAATTTAGATCATTTAGTTTATTATTAAAATCGTTTATTGTTGTTTTATCAGTTTCAAACACAGCGGTTCTGTATTCTTTTATTTCTTCAACAGGGTGTTGAACTAATTGATATCCAGTTTCTTTTTTAACGAGTTCAAGACTTCGAGCGATCGACATGCTACTTCTCCATTTTCCAGAAGGAATTTCATTCGCATAATGCCAATTATTCATCCACCCAATCCATAATCTACGACCGTCTTCCTTAGGAATATCGCTCCAGCTTACTGCTGCATAAAAATCGGTTCCATAATCCATCCATTGTGTCTTTTCAGTTTCAGAGTATGCAGCTTTATTGTTTAGGTGCAACTGATCAATGATCATTGTAATATCTTCTTCATTTTTAGTTTTATCAATTTTCAGTTGTGCAGTTTTCCCAATATAATCCTCTACATTCCATGCTTTCCATTCGATTAAATTAAGTTCGTTATTTGCACTGTTTCTGATAAGTTCATTGTCAATCCAGAGTTCAAGATTAGGAATATGTTCCTCTGAATTTGCAAGAGTAGCTAATGAGAAGTTGAGGTAATCCGCAGTGATTTCAAAAGGTTTAGAGGTGTGTCTTTTTTTATCATCATCTAAAATAAAAAAATCACTATTTAATAAACTTGCAGTTTCTTGGGAAAGTTTTTCATTGCTAGAATTTTTAGTAGAAGCGATGAATGTACTCGGAGGTGTGTATTTTTCAATTTCAGAAATAGAACTCTCGTCAGCTATAAATTCTTTTCCATTGAAAGTTCCAACGAGATATTGTCCTCCAGATCCACCAGCAACACTGTGACGACCTAGGTTAATTCCTAATACCCATTTATTTTTGCCATCATTCGCTTTCATTTCAAAGAGGTCCGGACATTCCCAAATACCATCCACGGCATTTTGAGGACCAAATTCACTTAAAAAATCCCAGTCTTTTAAATTGGTAGATGAATATAGGTGGAGTTTACGTTCTAGAGACAAAGCGACTACCATTACCCATTTGTTTTCTGGCTCATACCAAAAAACTTTAGGGTCTCTAAAGTCCTTCATTCCAATATCTAATACTGGATTTTGTTCATATTTAGTCCAAGTTCTCCCTTTATCATTACTGTAAGCAATGCTTTGGTATTGTTTTCTGTTTTTTTCTTCATGCCCTGTATAAATTGCCACAAGAGGAGGTTTGTTATCAATTCCAAAGCCAGAACTATTATTCCAGTCCACAACAGCTGAACCAGAAAAAATCATGATATCATTTTCTTCAGCTAATGCAAGTGGTAAGTGTTCCCATTTCACTAGATCTTTACTTACTGCATGTCCCCAACTCATATGTCCCCAGGTGTTTCCAAACGGGTTGAATTGATAAAATAAATGATATTCGCCTTCATAAAAAACCATTCCATTTGGATCATTCATCCAATTTTCATCTGGTGTAAAGTGGTATGCAGGTCTATATTTTTCGGTACTCATTACTTCTGGTTTTTTAGAATTATTACTTGAACAACCAATCATTAAAATCGTCATAAGTAATGACTTTAATGAAAAAACATGTTTTTTAAATTTCATAATAATTGATTTATTAATAAGCAAATTAGTCTAAAGAGTTTTTAATTTTATTCGAATTGAGTTTATGTTGAGGTTATATTATCTAAAACGTTTTCAAAATAAGAGTTTTTAATTTTTAAGTTGGATTAAATAGATAAATTACAAACGTATGTATTTCTAAAATGAAAATTTATTTTCAAGAAAGGTTTAAAATATTTATTTATTTATTTACTATATTAATAATAAAAATTAAATTTACTATAATACTAATTTATGTTCAGAGCTTGTGAAGCAGAACTCCACCCTTGTGTTTAAAATTTTATGATTTTTAAATCAAACATATCAAATCCTTTTTCCAAGCTTTTTTTATTTTATTTAATTATTATTTCTTCATTAGTAAATGAATTAAAAGCCCAGTGTCCGGGTCCAGTAGGAGATTGTGATGGTGATGAGGTTTTAGATTATATTGATCTTGATGATAATAATAATGGAATTTTAGACTCTACTGAATGTCCAATTAATTACATAAATTTTTCATCTATAACATCACCAAATGAACTGAGACCTGGTGATTCCTCTCAAGTTATCACAAAATTTTTAGATGGGAGCGATTTGCCTACCTCCATTACAATTGAAGCTCCAAACCAATTAGTGGGTACTGATGGAAATGTTTTTGTGTCCTCAGTAAATGGTGGAAGTTTAATCCGATTCGAAGATTCTGCTCCAGCAGAAATCAATCATTCCTTTGAAAATTCTTTTACGTTTGGATCCCCTGTGAAAGTTCGTTTTGGGGCAAATAGCGCTATAGGGGTATCAAATATTACTAATGCAGATCAATTTCAATTTGTAGCAAGATCGGGGTCTTCAGATTTTGAATGGATTGTTTTGTCATCTTCATATGCGAATATTCAAGTAAATGGAAATTCATTTACTGTATCGGGCACCTCAAGCGGTGGCCCTAATTTTGCTGAGTTTGATGTTTATGCTAATATGCCGATTACAGAAATTGATGTTCTTTATTTAAATCTAACTAATGAAAGTCTAAACTCGGGTCAATTTGTATTTTCGATGTGTAAAGATACTGATAACGATGGCTATTTTGACGGAGAAGATTTTGATTCTGATAACGATGGTTGTTCTGACACTAATGAAGCTTATTCGTTAACATCAGCAGATGGTTCTGATGGTGAAATGTTTGGAACGGGAACCCCTACCCTGAGTAATGGAGGGGTAGACTCTAACGGATTAGTTATTTCAGCAGGGATATCAGGAACTGAATACACAACCCTACCTTCTACTTTAACTGTAAGCTCAAGCATAAAGAATCATTTGTCGGTTACTCGAATTACTGTTGATGATTCTAAGTTATTGAGTAAGGATGTTTTTGAAGGAACAGGAACTAGTTTTACAGTTGCTTCTGTTAATGCATCAACTACAACTATATTTAATTCCGATGGTACTCCTGATTTTGATGATTTTATAGATTCACTCGCGGGTATTCAATATCAATGGGAAGAAGATGGAGTTGATCTTGTGGATGGAGGGGTTTATAGTGGTGTTAATTCAGTAGAGTTAAGCTTGTCGGATGTAACAGGATTGGACGGAAAAGTCTATAATTTAAGAATTTCGCACCTTGATAATGTTTGTTATTTAGGAGAGTATGATGCTACATTGACTGTAATTGAACCTTGCTCATCTGAACCTACCGACCCCTCACTTTATTCACTCTGGATTAGTTCGGATTGTGATGGAGACGGTGTTACGAATGGCCAAGAGAATTTAGATGGTACAGATTACCAAGACTCCTGCTCTTTAGTAATCTCTTCGCAAACACTAACGCCCAATGCAGCATGGGATGCAGCCGATTGTGATCGAGATAATATAATTAATGCAAATGAATTATCAGAAGACACAGATGGCGACGGTGTATATAATGTTTTCGATTCTGACGATGATGGTGATGGTATTTTGACGATCACAGAAACAGCATTTGATGAAGATAGTGATACGATACCAAATTATTTAGATTTAGATTCCGATAGCGATACAATTTCAGATACCATAGAAGGAGAAACAGATACTGATTCAGATGGTACTCCAAATTATTTGGATTTAGATTCTGATGATGATGGTCTTTTGGATAGTGTAGAGCTGAATATTAATGATATTGATTCAGATGGTACTGTTGATTATATTGACCCTTTAGACCCTGGTTTTTCCGTCAGTCCAAATTCAATTTTTGTTAATGAATCCGGTACAACAACAACTAGCATATCTGTTGTATTGGATCGAAAACCTTCCTATGATGTTGTTTTTTCTATTACGGCTAATGATACTTCTGAAATTAGTCTTTCTCAAACAAGTCTAACATTTACTTCATCCAATTGGAGCACACCTCAAATTATTGTTGTTAGTGGAGTAGACGATGTAATTCGTGATGGAGATATAATCAGCGACGTAGTAATCTCTGTAAATGATTTATTATCAGATGATAATTTTGACAGTTTATCTAATTTTATTGTAGAAACATCAAACCAAGATGATGATCCTGAGAGTTGTTTTAGTAGAGATTTTGATGAGTCTAGCTTAATTTTCATTAGAGACGCCAGTCATACTTTAGGAACCTCTATTTATACGCTTACATCAGAGGAAAACGATAAAAGGGGAATGGTTTGGTATCAAAATAGGATAGATTTACGTGTAGAATTTATAATTGATGTTGACTTAAATTTCGGTGATAAAGATGGAAGTGGAGCTGACGGAATTGCCTTTGTCATTCAAAACATTAATACTTCTCAAGGATCTAGTGGTGGGGGAATAGGTTACCAAGGAATAAATCCGTCTTATGCCATTGAGATGGATACTTATTATAATTCAACCCCAGATCCTAATAGTGATCACATTGCATTTGTAGAAGATGGAGCCACGGGTGTTGCACCTGACTCCGGTGATATAGTAAACACAATAAACCTTGAAGATGGTAACTGGCACAATATGGTTGTTTCATGGAATCCTATTACTCAAATTTTAAGTTATATTTTCACCCATAATGACGGTACTGTTTATACAGATACAAAAATGATCGATCTTACAGGTTCTGTTTTAAATTCGAACATTGCTTATATAGGTTTTACTGCTGCAACTGGAGGGAGTTCTAATGAACACATCGTTCGATTTGATGATGATTCGTTTTGTATTGCAGATGAAATCTTGACTCCATCCGCTATCAATAGTATCTCTGGTACATCAACACAAGTAATTTGTGCTTCAGGCTCTCCTACATTAAATGATTTAGTTCTATCTGTAAGTCGCCCTGAAGGAATTAATGCTGGAACTGATATAGCAAGTAATTCGTATAATTTGGTATGGTTCTCAAGTGCTACAGGGACAACAACTCATCTAGATAGAACTACCTCTTTGGTCGATGGAGCAACCTACTACGTAGAGGCAGCCAATTTATCTGATCCGACTTCTTCTTTTTATAGAGAAAGTGAAAATAGACTTAAAGTAGTTGTAGATCTAGTATATGGAGATTATACACTCATCCCTCCAATTTTAAATTTAGTTGAAGGTTCTACAGTAGCTACCTTTTCTTTAGTTTTAAATGATGAACCGATCAGCTCGGTTACCTACGACATTGCTTCATCCGATACCAGTCAAATGATTGTTTCTACTTCGTCAATGACCTTTACTTCTTCAAATTGGAATGTTTCTCAGACAGGTACTATTACTACGGTAGATAATTTTATTGTTGATGGTTCCCAAATATCTAACTTTACAATTCGAATTAATGATCCCCTTTCAGATGATTGTTATTATAATCCCTCACCACTTCCAACCTATGCAATTCAAATTGCAGATGATGAAGTAGCGGGATATACTTTGAGTTCGGTTTCGGGTAGTTTACAAGAAGGGAGTTCTCAGACAGCTTCCGTTTCTGTTGTTTTACAAGCCGCTCCATTGTCAGATGTAATTATTGAGATCCAAAGTCAAGATTTAACAGAGGTAACCCTTGGGGTTTCTAGTTTAACCTTTACGTCTTCGAACTGGAATACACCTCAAGTAGTTTCATTATCTTCAGTGGATGAGTTTTTGGTTGATGGTTTACAAACGGTTTCAATTACTACCAGTGTAAGTTCGCTATCCAATTCTGAATTTACTGGATTATCGTCTCAAACTGTAACCGTTGACCATGCAGATGATGATGTTGCAGGCTTTGTCATGGGTACTGTTTCGGGAACACTTTCTGAAGGTAGTCCACAGACCGCAACAGTTTCTGTTGTTCTGCAAGGTGCTCCAATAAGCGATGTAATAATAGATGTAGTTATAAATCCAACTGACGAAATAACTACTTCTGTTTCAAGTCTTACTTTTACTTCGTTGAATTGGAATACAGATCAAACCATTACGCTTTCAAGTTTAGATGATTTCTTGATTGATGGGACTGTGATTACTTCAATAACTTTTTCCATTGATTCTTCTTCCGATTCTGCATTTACTGGATTGTCGTCACAAGTTCTAGGGGTTCCAAATTTAGATGATGAAGTTGCAGGTTTTACATTAAGTCCACTTTATGGAGGTTCTTTATTAGAAGGATCTACAGACACAGTAAGTTTTACAGTTGTTTTAGATGCGGAGCCAGATCCTTTTGATAATATAATTCTTGACATCGTTAGTTTAGATACAACAGAATCTTCTGTAAGTTCTTCAACAGAATCCTTGGTTTTTACAAATTCAAATTGGAATGTACCTCAAACGGTAGTGGTTAATTCTGTAGACGATGTTACCCTTGACGGAACAGTTACAAGTACCTTGGAGGTTTCGGTTAATTCTTTATCACCAGCTGTTTTTTCTTCATTAGCTTCACAGACAATAAGGGTAACAACTTTAGATGATGATGTTGCAGGTTTTAGGTTATCTTCAGTTTCAGGGGTACTTACAGAAGCATCAACCACAACGGTAAGTTTTGAGGTTGCCTTAACGGTTCAGCCTCTTTCAGATGTTCGAGTAAATATTGTTTCAGGAGATACAACAGAGGTTAGTGTTGTGGCTCCAAGCTTTATTACATTTACCCCCGGCACATGGAATGTTTCTCAGACGATCACCTTAAGTCAAGTAGATGAGTTTTTTATAGATGGAACCCAAAACACATTGGTTACCGCTTCGATTGATTCAACCTCAAATTCTAGTTTTATTAGTTTAGCCTCACAAAGTGTTACGGTTACAACTTTAGATGATGAAGTAGCGGGAATTACCGTTAATGTAATCGATAATTTGACTTCAGAGAATGGAGATCAAGCTTCATTTAGTATTGTGTTAAACGCCATACCAAGTTCTAATGTTACTATTGACCTAGGAACTTCAAATGCAGATGAAGCAGTACCGGCTGTAAGTCAAATTGTATTTACAGCTGTAAATTGGAACATACCCCAAATAGTAATGATAAATGGGGTTAATGATCGACCACCTACTTCTGATGGCAGTCAAACGGTTACCATAACAACCTACAATGTCAGTTCTGTTGATACTAATTTTAATGCATTGTTAGATAGTGATGTATTAGATATATCCATAACAAATCAAGATGATGATGCTCCTGGTGTTGTTTTGAGTTTGTTAAATAATGATTTTAATACAAGTGAAAACGGTGATACGGTTTCCGTATTTTTTGAATTATTGGCATTTCCTTCCGGAGGAGCTGATGTGATAATTCCTTTGTCATTAGGAGTAAATGCGGATGAGATATTATTAAGTGACTCCAGTATCACTATTTCGGGGGCAGATTGGAATAATCCTTCTTCCAATCAAATAACTCTGACTGGAGTCGATGATTTTATAGTCGACGGAACACAATCCGTAATTTTAGTAACAGGCGATCCTACAAGTGCTGATCCAATTCATGATAACTTAACGGCTTCTGATGTAGCAAACATAACTGTATATAATTTAGACAACGATTCTGCAGGATTAATTATTTCTCAACCTGGATCTGTTTCTGAAGATTCTGAAACAACATCTTTTACTGTTGCATTGGCAACTTCTATTTCAACTTCAATGACTGTGCTAGTTCAAATTAGAGATTCATCAGAATTATTTACAACAGTTTCAAGTTTGATTTTTACCCCTTTAAACTGGAATATACCCCAGTTAGTTACTGTAATTGGAGTTGATGATAATAATCTAGATGGAGATATTGTTTCTGTAATTACGCTAAGTATTGATAATACAAATATAGATCCAATGTATTTAGGTCTACAGGACCGTATTGTTTCAATAATAAACGAAGATAACGATTCGGATCTTGATGGTGATGGAGTCTTTGATGCAGTAGATAATTGTATTCAAACTGTAAATTCAAATCAAGAAGATTTCGATTTAGATGGAATAGGGGATATTTGTGATTTAGATATTGATGGCGATGGTGTTTTAAATACTACTGAAATTATAGATAATACAGATCCGTACCTGCCTTGTGAATTTATTTTCCAAAGTATAACGCTTTCTGTTACTGGGGTTGGAGATTGTGATCAAGATGGTATTCCAAATTCAGAAGATTTAGATGATGATAATGATGGGATTCTTGACTCGGATGAATTATTCGAAGACACAGATTTAGACGGAATTCCGAATACATTAGATTTGGATAGTGATGCAGATGGATGTTTTGATGTTTTAGAAGCCTCCTATCAAGATGAAGATCAGGATGGTATACTAGGAACAGGAATTTTTATAGTAGATTCTACAGGAAGGATTCTAAATTCAGGAGGATATGAAACCCCTTTAGATGCTGATAATAATTCAATCCCAGATTATAAAGAAGTAAGCGGCACATTTGAATTTGAATTAGAATTGGATCCTGTTACTTCGTATTCTTCAGAGGTAATTGTTCTTTCTGTGGGAGTTACCGAAGGTGGACTTGCTTCCTTTCAATGGCAAATAAACAATGGAACAGAAACCTTCCCAGATTGGACAAATATTATTGATGACTCTACCTATTTTGGAACCCAAACCAACCAACTGACAATCAATAGGCCTCAAGAATCTATAATTAATTCTAGTTATCGAGCTCAGGTATACAATCTTGTGTATTTCTGTCAAGAGGTGTTAGTTTCTTCTACTCGAATTGAACTAACAGAGTTGAATATTCCAAATGCTTTTTCCCCTGATGGTGATGGAATAAATGACACCTGGGAAATTCGAGGTTTAGATCCAAATGACAACTATGTGTTAACTGTATTTAATCGTTGGCAGAACGTTGTATTCAAAACTTCGCAATACCAGAACGATTGGTCTGGAACTTCAGAGGGTAATGGTTTAATCTCTTCAAATTCAAAATTACCTGACGGAACTTACTTTTACTTGATTGAATGGGGAGATTCAAAACCTCCAACTAGGGGTTATGTTTATATAAAAAGAAAGGATAATTAGATGAAGTCAAGAAATCTCTTATTTATTATGTATTTCTGTACAGGCATCATTTTTGCTCAGCAAGAATCTGGCTTCAGTCATTATATGTTCAATCACCAAGCAATAAATCCAGGTTATGCTGGAGCTAGAGAATTGCCTAGTTTCACTTCAGTAATCCGCTCTCAATGGTCAGGAATAGAGGGCGCACCCTTAACGCAAACTCTTTCATTTAATAGCCCGCTTTCTTCAAAAAACTTAGGCTTTGGTTTGAGTGTTTTAAACGATAAGATAGGACCGACAAGCAATACCTCATTTGATATTGATTTTGCTTATCATCTAAAATTAAATAGAAAAGAACATCGACTTTCAATTGGAATTAAATCAGGAATAATTAGTTATTATTTAAATAACGACCTGCTAAATCCTAACCTACCAAACGATCCGACTTTTGTTTTGGCACTTGATAAAAAAATAATTCCAACTATTGGGTTTGGAGCGTATTACTATACTCCAAAATACTATTTTGGATTGTCAATACCTCGTCTAATTGATAATGAAGATTTTGGTTTGAAAAAACATTTTTACGCTTTTGCTGGAGGGATTTTTCCTCTTAGTAACAGCTTTATGATTAAACCAAGTTTAATGATTAAGTCTACTCAATCTATTGCTTCTTTGGATGTTTCATTAATGGGAATTTTTAATGAACGATTTTGGATAGGTATTCAGGCTAGAAACGGTGTAACAAATGAACAATTGCAAACGATAGACAATGTTGGAACAAGTGCCCTGTTTGGAATTCATCTCGGGCAAAAATTTTCATTAGGTTATTCTTATGGATTTCCTTCTTCTATATTCAATAATAGTATTAATATGTCTACTCACGAAGTTATGCTTCGATTTGATTTGAGCACTAAGTCAGAAGGCTATTTACTTTCACCAAGATTCTTTTAATTATGAAAAAAGTAAATTTCATTTTAATCATTATTATCTTAAGTAGATTTCCTGCCTGGTCGCAAGAGTCAATACCCAATGTTAATACAGAAAATTGGGCCGATTATTATTTTGTAAATGAAGAATTTGAAAAGGTAAATTCGTATTACAGCAATTCTAAAGAATCTAAATCTTTAAGAGATTATAAAAACTGGGGAATTGCTTTATATGAACTGGATCTTGTAACCCAAGCAGCTGATAAATACGAATATGTCGTTAACGCTCCAGAAGCACTTATAGAAGATTATTACTACTTTTCGAATTTATTGATGAATCAACCCAGATTAGCTAAAGAATATCGAGATAAATCCCTTAAACTTCCACTACCATCCCCAGGTTTATATGAAAATGACAGCTTGTTATTTAAAGAAAGGTTTGAATCTGAATACTATTCAATAAAATCCGTTTTGGGTAATACCGATGGATCAGAATTTGGAATGGTATTCTTAAATATAAAAGAACCACTTCAAGTATTGTTTTTATCCGAACAAGCAAAAACTAAAGCAACTAGAAAAGTTTTGAAGAGAATTAAAACAGAATATCCGGTTTATAATTTTTATAGAGGGACTTTCGATAAAACAAAATTCTCTTTAACTAAATCCGATGACAGCAATTCTGTGATTAATTCACTTTTTCAAGAAGGCCCAGGTTTTTATAATGATAAAACAGATTTGTTCTATTTTACTCGGAGTTCAAATAAGTGGGACAAAAATAGAAGAGTTCATTTGAATCTGTATCAGATGAAATTATCTGAAATTACAAAAAACAAAGTTCCGATACCATTATCTGTAAATGGTATTGATTTTTCTAGTTTGCACCCTAGTATAAATAAGTCAGGAACGGTTATGTATTTTTCGAGTAATCGTCCAGGAGGATATGGAGGAATGGACTTATATCGAGTTTTTATTTCTAATGGAGTTTTTTCTGAACCAATAAATTTGGGTTCTGATATTAATACCGAAGGAGATGAAGTTTTCCCTTATTCTTATAACGATCAATTTTTGTTTTACTCTTCAAATGGGAAAGGTTCTCAAGGCGCAATGGATATTTTTCTTGCTGAAAACAAATTTGAAACTAGATGGCAAACCCATCTTCTAGGCAAGGGAATTAATTCAAAATCAGATGATTTTTCTTTTAGTTTAAATGAAAAATTAAGTCTGGGAGTTTTTTCATCTGACAAAGAAGGAGGGAAGGGGAAAGATGATTTATACGCCTTTAATTTCAATCCTAAGATTGAAGGAATTTCGGATCATTATGAATTCATTCCCTCAGACACGCTAATCGTAGCTCATAATAATGTTTTAGTTAATGATGAGAAAAAGTTAGTTCGAGAAGATCCCTTACAACGTTTAATTAAAAAAGAAGTAATATTATCTAGACCGACCTCTTTTGGGAATTTAAAATTGAATAAAAACGGTTCTTTCCTATATAAAAACACTGTGCCAAGCAGTAAAAAAGATTCGTTTGCCTACAAATTGAAAACAGTTAAAGGTACTTCAGAAGACGTATGGGTCTTTTTAAACCGTTCAAAAGTTGAACAAAAAGATTTGCCACCAGCTATTTTAGATGCGTTCTTACCTATTTATTATGATTTAGACGGTAGTAGTCTTTTAGATTCTTATAAAGTGCGAGTAGATAAAGTAGTTTCTGTAATGCAAGCAAATCCTAATTTAGAAATAGAATTACGCTCATATACTGATTGTAGAGGCTCTTTAGAATATAATTTAAAGCTTTCTGAGCGAAGAAATCAAGAGATAATCAAATACGTTCAAAAGCGCATAGATAAGCCAGAGCGAATCTATGGTAAAGGCTATGGTGAAGATATAGGCAATTCAGAATTTAATATGGAATTCGGTTTGGTTGTGGGTAGCTTTAAAGAGGTTACTAAAGTCCAATCGTTAGTAGTTTCTCTAGAAGCAAAAGGGTATGCGCCTATTATTGAATCTTATGGGTTGTATTATCGTGTTATTGCCATCCAAAAGGATTCTCGTAAGGCACTTTACCAAAGTCAACAAAAACTAAATTCTTTGGGTTATAAAACATGGGTATTAACCAATCCATGCTTAAAGGTCTCTGAAGAAGAGCATCAGAAAAAAAGAAGAACAGATTTTGAAGTAATAAAACTCTAATCAAAGAGTTTGTAGATCTATCTAAAGTTCTGTGCTAGTAATGAATAAAAAAGCACCCTAATAGTTCAGAGTGCTTTTTGAAACTTATATTTTAGTTTTAAAGAGAAGAAATATTTTACATATTGTAAACTCCTCCATTAATATCAAGAGTTGCACCAGTAATAAAACCATCGTATTCAGACGCAAGGTATAAAACTGCTCGAGCAACGTCAGCAGCGTTCCCCGCTCTTTTAATTGGAATGCTAGCTGTGGTAGCAGCCGCAGATTCTTTTGTTGTGTGTGTATTGTGAAAAGAAGTTCCAAGAATTAAACCAGGAGCAACGGCATTTACACGAACACCTTCTGGGCCTAACTCTGTAGACAAAGCTCTTGTAAACGTAAGTACAGCTCCTTTACTCGTAGAGTAAGCAAGAGAACCAGGATGACCTCCTTTTCTTCCGGCAAGGGATGATAAGTTAACAATACTGCTATTTTCGTTTTTCGCTAAAATTGGAGCAGCTGCTCTAGAAACAAACATCATCGAGGTAAGGTTGATGTCCATGACATGATTCCAAAAATCAGTTTCTATTTCATTCAACATCCTTCTACCGACTAGAGATCCTGTGTTGTTTATTAAAATGTCAATTCCTCCTAATGCTTTAACTGTTTTTTTAATTAAAAGATTAGCATCTGCTTCTTTGGTTAAGTCTCCACTAATAATTTCAGCTTTTTGACCTTTACTAAGTGCATATTCTTTCAATTCTTTAGCCGTATCTGAACTAGAAAAATAGTGAATTGCAACATGCGCACCGCTATCGATGAAGTGTTTCGTGATGGATGCTCCAATTCCTTGTGCTCCAGCTGTTATTAAAACATTTTTACCTGCTATTTTTTCCTCAGTTTTCATTTTATTATTTGGTTAATCATTTTTTGTAAAATACCCTTTGTTCGAATATGCAGCATCGCTTACATATATATTGGCCGTTTTAAACCAAACTTCTGCATAATTACCGTCTTCGTATTGTTTTTTGATGTTACCGCCATGAGTTTCTGCTCCTGAACACCAATTTTTGTTAATTTCTGGAGACTTACCATTCGTTTGGTTATAAGAACCCAGTTTAAAGAAAAGTCCTTCATCTGCGTAAGCATTTTCGCGTTCTACTCCATCTTGACCTATCGGGACAAATAATTTTTGAGTTTGAAGAGGAATATCATTTTTAGTCGCATATTCTGATTGAATTAAGTTTTTGGAGAACGATTTGGTCTTATGGTTTGGACTGGAGAATTTTAAGGTCATTACACCTTCTTTGACTTCAATGTCATAACTAAATTCTTCTCCTAATTCAATCCCATCAACTGGTTCGTCAGGAAAGGTGTCTTCTTGAGAACCTACCACAGAGAAATCATGTCCCCAGACCGATGTAGAATAATCCCATCTTCCGGCGTTATCTTCTCCAGCGGTATTAATTTCGTAATGCCAAAACACAGATCCTTTTTCATGACCCGGGAATTTTTTGTAGAATATTTTTAGGGGTTCATTTTCGTGTCCATCTGCACTATGAATTTGTCCTACAACAACAGAATGTGAAGCAGCAACGCGTGCATCTCCAGTTGCTGAAACATTCATAACTTTAAGTGTGGCTGTTAACTTAGCATCTGTTAGGGCAGACCATTTTTTTAATTGTGCTAGTTCGGTCCTTGTATTATTAGAAGTTCCATGGGTGTCTCCGCCATTTGGTGCCTTAAAAACCACCCAGTCTGTTTTTCCATCATTAGCTGTGTAAAGGAAATCTTTATTTTCAAAGTTATTGGCTATCCCCACATTGGATCCGTCACCAAGAATTAAATTCCAATGATCGAAAAAAGGAATTATATCACTTGCTAAAGAGGCATTGGCCTTGGTAGTTTTAGTTGTTTTTTTTGAGATATCCGAACAGCTAAACGTAAGGATTGGTATTGTAATTATAAATAGTGAGACTTTTCTAAAAAGGGAATTCATTTTCTAAATTTTATAATATAATTATTGGTTAACCAATTTGGTAACTCAAAAATACATTATTTTATTTAGATGAGATTCTTAGTTAATTTAAGGAGAACGAAATTTTAAATTAGTTGTTCTAGTTAGTTCAAATTATTCACTTTTAATTCGTGCATATCAAATTTCAACTTGCTCTATTTTTTGGTTTTTTGTCTGGGATTCTACCCTGGTTTCCAATTCCATCAAAATCATTTGTATCATAACCACTTATGTCTGTTCGTTCAACTTTATGCTGTCTGATTACAATTCTAAAATAAAAGTATACGTATACTATGAATATGATAGAACCAACGATAAACATTATTAAATTCTTGCTCATGTTTTCTTGTTTTTATCATCATTCCTTCTTTGTCTTATTACACTGGCAAAAGCCAATATAGTTACGGGCCACAAGCCAACGTAAATACCTTCTAGTTCATTTCCTGTAAACCATAAAAACACAGAGTATAAAAAACTCAAAAAGGCTAAAATAACGGGGTAATATTTTTCTAAAAAATTCATATTTTTCACTTAAGCTAATCATTTTCAATGACAAAATCAAATTTTAGAGTGAGATACAATAATGCGACATGAAATCATTTTAACATTCACCCATTGTATACCTTTATTAACCAAAGCTTAAAATAGATCTATTAATTCTTTCGAGGGTATCGATTGAATGATTTTGTTTTCTGTCCGTCAAAATATTTGACTTTGTCTTTATTTATGATCTCAAAATATTGAGTTTCTTTATTAGTCCCTACCAGCCTCCAGTATATTTTTTTTGAAGAAGTATCGTATTTAATAATCTCTACACCCGAGATAAAACCTCCATCAGGGATTTCATAAATTAGTAATCCACTATCAGATATTAAATTAAAACAAGAAAACTTGTCTTTGTCGCACCAGGTCCCATCTAAGTAATTTTCAACATCTAATTCTTGGGAAAAACTTAGAGTCGAAATTAATGTTGTAACTATTAAATAGAGCTTTCTCATTGAATGTAAATAATTATTAATTTATACCTTATGTTTCCAAAGATTTCGATATTATTCTAGGTAATTTTACCAAGCTGCTCTCCATTGTCTAACCGTGTGTATTTTTCCATCTTTTCCAAAAATGAATTTTTCTAAAAAAAGATCTTCCTCAACTGAACCGTCTTTTTTGTATTTTGTTTCTACTGAAGTTACTTCAACAAGTGTTCTTACGCCTTCTAGTTCATAAGGTAAAAAGTAGACTGGTTTTGAAATAATAGAGTCGTATAAAGAAAACATATCTCTTTGGTCATCAATAGTCATCATCACGGGCTTCTCTGCGTTGTATGGAAAAAACCGAACCGTATCTCTAACATTCTTAAATACTTCATCAGCATCCATTGCTGCATAGCTAGATAAAAGGTTTCTTACAATTTCTACCTGTTCATCAGAACCTATTATGAATTTAGTTCCAGAACTAACCCATTCCCCTCCTTTTTTGTTAACTTCTTTTTCTACGACTTGATTTGAACAAGAAGATACTGATACAAGAATTACTAATAGTAGTGCTATTTTTTTCATTTTGTTACGCTTTATTATTGATTTTATATTAAAAGTAATAATTATTTCGCAAATCAAAAATATCCTGTAAGATTTTGTTGAGGTAATAATTTAAATCAATACAGTCTTATAGGCACGACAATTATAAAGACGTAAGATTTACGCTAAATAGTATATCAAAATTTAGTAATTCTAGTAATGCGATTGATAATGAATTATGCAATCGATTCGTTGGTGCTTTAACAGCATAAACTTTACTCAAATCAAAAAAGTAGAAGTTATCTTTGTTAAAGATATGAAGGATAAAAATAAGTAAAAACCGAAGCTTAAATCAAGTGTAATTTAGCATTCTTCGGCGTATTCTTTTGGGGAAAGTCCTGTCTGTTTTTTAAAAAAACGAGCAAAATTACTTGGGGTCTGGTTACACAATTTTATGGCTATTTCTGAAACGTTTAGTTGTGAATATTTTATTAGTGTTTTCGCTTCCAAAACAAGCATATCCTTTAAAAGATCTTGCGCTGTTTTATCGATTGCTGTTTTTACACACTTATTAAGATAATTGGGTGTAACATTTAGTAAATTAGCATAATCTGATATGTTTTGAAATTCATAAATATGTTTTCCAAGAGCATGCTTATAGCGTTTTGTGATTTCAAAGTTTGCTTTTCTTTTTTCAAAAGTTTTGTTTACAGTGCAGACGGCATTTATTTCTTCAAATAAAGTCATTAAATGAAAGGATAAAAGAGTTTTATTGTATTCTTTACTTGTATGCAAATACAACAAGCGTTCTAGAATTTTTTCAATAATTTCAATATTATTTGGTTGTAATTTAATAATTGGGTTAGATTGATATTGAAAGAAAACGTAGCGCTCGCTCAATATTAATTTCGAAAAAAAATCAAAAATATTTTCTCCAAAGTGACAGTAGTATCCTTCTGCATCTTCGCTCATCATTTTGTGTTCGGTGATTTGGTAGGCCGGTAAGAAAAAAATAGCAGGAGCATTTATAGTGAAGCTGTTCAGACCTTTTGTTCTTATGGAAGAGCCTTTTTTAAGAAAGAAAAAATCATGGAATATTTTGCGATGTGGAAGTACATTGAAGTTTTTCTTGTCTGCAATGTCATCAATTTTATTAATGTGAAAATCAGGATGTTTTGCATTAGTAATTATTGGCAACCACTCAACCTGATGCAAATGAAAATTTGATATCTCATAATAATCTAAAGTTGGTATTTTTTTTTCATCATTTATATTCATGATAATATTTTATTTATCTAAAATAGCAACCGCCCTTGTCCATCCGGCACTTGCCTTTTCTATCTTTGTAGGAAAGCAAGCAACTTTGAAGCCAAAAGGAGGTAATTTATCTAAATTAGCCAATTTTTCGATTTGACAATATTCTTTTTCAATGCCAACATAATGGGCTTCCCAAATGATTCCTTCTTGGGGTGTTTGTTTAAATCTTTGAATTTGGAGATGCAGAGGAATATCCCATCCCCAACCATCTGTACCCATAACCTTAATTCCTTGATCAATCAACCAATGTGTTGCTTTTGCTGAGGCTCCTACATGAATTTTAACATATTCATCATCATGTATACGCTTGTCTGCGTCACATCTAATGAGCACAATGTCCAAAGGTTTTAGAGTATAATTAATTGCAGATAGTTTTTCAATTAAATCTTCAGGTTCTATCAAATAACCCTCTGGTTTATCGGTAAAATCCAAAACAACACCGTCATTAAAAAACCATTCTAAAGGTAATTCATCAATAGTTCTTGAGGGTTCTCCAGCGCAAGTTGGTGAGTAGTGATAAGGCGCATCTACATGAGTGCCTGAATGAGTAGTTAGATTTATTGTTTCTCCAGCTAATCCTTTTCCATTCACAAAAACATCACCTTTTAAATCTTTAAATAAAATCTTCCCCATGTTTTCGACACATTCTTCATGATTTTCATAAAGAATTTTTGTTGGTAAAGGTTCTTTAATTTTTTCGGAGATGTTTACTGATAAATCGATTACTCGCATATGTGTTGTGTTTTAAACAAAGTTATTCTTAAATTTTCATTTCTGGAACCTCCCCCGTAATAATGAGATTCCCTTCTGTAGCTTTTCTGATAGTTTCAACGCTCACGCCTGGTGCTCTTTCAACCAGCTTAAACCCTCCCTCTACAATTTCTAAAAAGGCGAGGTTTGTAACAATTTTTTTTACACAACCAACACCCGTAAGGGGTAATGAACATTTTTTCAAAAGCTTTGATTCCCCCGCTTTATTGGTGTGCATCATTGCTACAATAATATTTTCAGCACTCGCAACTAAATCCATTGCACCACCCATACCTTTTACCATTTTACCGGGTATTTTCCAATTGGCGATATCTCCATTTTCAGCAACTTCCATCGCCCCAAGAATGGTTAAGTCTACATGTTTACCTCGAATCATTGAAAAGCTTAATGCTGAATCAAAAAAACTGGCTCCAGGCAATGCAGTAATAGTCTGTTTTCCTGCATTTATAATATCTGCATCTTCTTCTCCTTCAAAGGGAAAAGGACCCATGCCTAAAACTCCATTTTCGCTCTGGAATTCTACTTCGATATCTTCCCTGATATAATTAGCAACTAAAGTCGGAATCCCTATGCCTAAATTTACATAAAACCCGTTTTTTATTTCCTGGGCAATACGCTTTGCAATACTTGTTTTATCTAACATATCTATTCTTTTTTTCTTGTCGTGCGTTGTTCAATTCTTTTTTCATAATCGGTTCCTTGAAAAATACGTTGGACAAAAATTCCAGGAACATGTATTTCATTTGGATGTAATTCTCCCAGCGGGACTAATTCTTCTACCTCTGCTACTGTAATGTTGGCTGCACCGCACATATTAAAATTGAAATTCTTCGCAGTTCCCTTAAAAATCAAATTGCCGGCACTGTCGCCTTTCCATGCCTTAACAAAGGCAAAGTCTGCTTTAAAAGCATGTTCTAGAACATACATTTTCCCATCAAATTCTCTGACTTCTTTTCCTTCAGCAATTTCTGTTCCATATCCAGCTGGGGTAAAAATCGCTGGAAACCCTGATTGTGCTGCTCTGCATAATTCAGCTAAGGTTCCTTGAGGAATTAAATCTACTTCCAATTCACCCGAAAGCATTTGTCTTTCAAATTCATTATTTTCACCTACATAGGAAGCAATCATTTTTTTTATTTGGTGTTTTTTTAGAAGCAAACCCAGCCCAAAATCATCAACTCCAGCATTATTTGATATACACGTAAGTCCCCCAATTTCTTTGTTTACTAGTTCTGAAATAGCATTTTCAGGTATTCCGCATAACCCAAACCCACCAAGCATAAGTGTCATATTGTGGGTTACTCCCTCTAGGGCTACAGATGCATTTTTTACTTTTTTATTCATGACTTAAGTTTTTAATTATCATTGCACTGGCACCACCTCCACCATTGCAAATAGCAGCTAAACCATATTGGGCATTTTTTGTTTTTAATACGTTCAATAAAGTTACTAATATTCTGCTACCAGAATTTCCCAAAGGATGTCCTAAAGAAACAGCACCTCCAAAAGCATTTACTTTTTCATCAGCTATATTTAAAGTTTTCATATAGACAATTGGTACAACAGAAAATGCTTCATTAATCTCAAAAAAGTCAATATTTGAAAGTTTTAAATTAGCTTTTTCTAAAACTTTTTTTGTGGCCAATATAGGGGTTGTTGTAAAAAATGTAGGATCTTGTTCTGCTTCAGCATATGCTATTATTTCAGCTTCAGGGATTAAATCATTGTTTTTAACAAAAGATTCTCCGGCAATAACTAAAGCACTTGCTCCGTCATTTAGGGGACTAGCATTTGCAGCAGTAACCGTCCCTTTTTCTGAAAATGCAGGTCTTAATTTTTTCATTTTATCAAAATTAGCCTTTTTGTATGTTTCATCTTCAGTAATAACGATAGGCTCTCCTCTTCTTTGTGTTACACTAACCTCAGAAATTTCATTTTCAAAAAGACCATTTTGCCACGCATTGGTACTCTTAACATAAGACTGTATTGCATATTTGTCCTGTTCTTCTCTACTGATATTATATTTTTCAGCTGTTTTATCACCAGAAACCCCCATTGAAGTCTGATTATATACATCGGTTAAGCCGTCTTTTAGCATACCGTCCACAAGGCGACCATGGCCAAAGCCCAAACCTATTCTCGAATTAGGTAGATAATGTGGAACTTGACTCATGTTTTCCATACCTCCGGCAACGCCTATTTCATAGTTGTTTAACTTAATATCATTAAATACCATACTTACAGCTTTCATTCCTGAAGCACAAACTTTATTGACGGTGGTTGCGCACGTTTTTTCTGGCAAGCCTGCTAGCATTGATGCTTGTCTAGCAGGAGCTTGGCCTAAATTAGCAGACAAAACATTCCCCATTACTATGGATTCAACTTGATCACTTTTAATAGTTGCTTTTTCCACAGCATCTTTTATTGCTACAGCACCTAATTCTGTTGCAGAAACAGTCGAAAGCTCTCCAGAATAAGCTCCTATTGGTGTTCGGGTTGAAGATAAAATATAAACAGCGTTTTTCATTTTAGTAATTTGTAGATTAAATTATTAACAGATTTATTCTTGAATTTGTTTTTTTAAGTCTTAATTAACAAAGGTGATAAATAGTTGTTTAAATTTTTATTCATAAACAAGTTAAAGATATTCAAAATCAACTTTATAATTGTTAATTAATTAAAAAATACTAAAATTACATTCATAATAAGTGTTGAATATAGAAACCCTCACAAATGCAAAGTTTTACAATGAATGAATCCTTCCCAATGAATGCATGGTATGCCGCTGCTTGGGATGTGGAATTAAAAAATGATTTGCTGCCTAGAACCATCTGTAACAAACCTTTAGTTTTATATCGTAAAAAAGATGGTACTCCTGTAGTGCTAGAAGATGCATGTTGGCACCGATTGTTACCTTTATCAAAGGGTAGTTTGAGCGGTGACACTGTAGTATGTGGTTATCACGGATTAGAGTATAAAAGTGACGGAAGATGTTCTTATATGCCCTCTCAAGAAACTATTAATCCGTCGGCATGTGTACGTTCATATCCAGTAATTCAAAAGTATCGGTTTATTTGGGTGTGGATGGGAAATCCTGCTTTAGCTGACGAGAAATTGATTCCTAATATGCATTGGAATGATGACCCAGAATGGGCGGGGGACGGGCAAATGATAAAAGTACATTGTAATTATAGATTGGTGGTAGACAATTTGATGGATCTAACCCATGAAACCTTTGTACACTCAGAAAGTATTGGTGACCGAAATGTGGCAGAAGCGCCTTTCGATGTTCACTACGATGAAAAAACGGCAACTGTTACCAGGTGGATGAAGGGGATTCAGCCCCCACCTTTTTGGAAGGGGCAATTAAATAAAGTTTTTAAACACAACGGTGATGTTGATCGTTGGCAGATCATCAAGTTTGAAGCTCCATGTACCGTTAATATTGATGTTGGGGTTGCCATTGCTGGAACAGGTGCGCCAGAGGGCAATCGTTCTCAAGGAGTAAATGGATATGTTTTAAATACCATTACACCTTCCACAAATCAAACTTGTCTTTACTTTTGGGCATTCAGCAGAAATTACAACCTCAAAGATCAGAGCAATACCACTGAACTCAAAAACGGAGTGGCCCGAATTTTTGCACAAGATGAAGAAATATTAGAAGCACAACAAAAAGCAATTAATGCCAACCCTAATCGGGAATTTTATAATCTGAATATTGATGCAGGAGCCATGTGGGCCAGAAGAATCACCGATAGAATAGTTGCAGAAGAAAACAAATAGTAATGCGATATAGGAATACTTGGGAAAATGCCGTGGTTGGCAAAATGGAAAAAGTTGCAGAAAATGTAATGGAAATCCAACTAATACCAGAACATGGAACAGCAGTTTTTACCGTGGGATCTCATATAGATATTTCTGTTTTGATCAATGATGTCCCAGAAGTGAGGAGCTATTCCTTGGTTGGGCAGTATGAACCAAATTCACCTTATACCATTGCAGTTAAGCGATTGTCCGAAAGTCGTGGAGGATCTGCCTATATGTGGAGTTTAAAAGAAGGAAGTAGATTACAAATTTCACAACCAAGTAACCACTTTGAACTAAGCTTTAATTCCTCAGACTACCTTCTAATAGCAGGAGGAATTGGAATAACTCCTATTCTAGGGATGGCTGAGCAATTGATAGCAAAAGGAAACAAGAATGTACGCATGCTATACTTAGGGAGTGCAGATTATGAAATGCCTTATATCAGCCGATTACAAAAAATGTTAGGTAAACAAATTACTTTAAACTTTAGTAATGTTAATGGATCTTACAATGTCTCGAAGGTCATAGACCTGTGTAATGAAAAGACCCAAATATATCTTTGCGGTCCAATTAGGTTGATGAATGCCGTTCGCAAAACATGGGAAGAAGGACCTTTTGAAAATTCCAATTTGCGTTTCGAAACATTTGGTGCTTCGGGTCTATTTGCCCCACAAGATTTCTTGCTAAAAATTCCAAGATTTGATTTGCAAATCGAGGTGAAAAAGAACAAAACAATGTTACAAGCCCTCGAAGAGGCCCATGTAGAGGTAATGTACGATTGTAAAAAAGGAGAATGTGGTTTATGTCAAGTTGATGTACTTGAGTATTCTGGGGATATTGACCACCGTGACTTCTTTTTTAGCGAATCTGAAAAAGGAGAAAACAATAAATTATGTGCTTGTGTGAGCAGAGTGGCTAATGGTCATATAGTAATTGATACTGCTTATAGGAGGAAATAGAATACGCTTCATTGTTCTGATATAGGGTTTTGAAATAATTTGAGTCAAGAAATAAACCATGTTGTAAAATTGAAGTCCAACTTCAAAATTAAACCTAATATTATGATAAAACGCAAAACCCCATTTTCATTTCAAGTTAGAGTAATTCATAGGTATTTAGGATATTTCTTATCAGGGATTATGATGATGTATGCTGTTAGTGGGGTCATCATGATTTTTAGAGAGACTAGTTTTTTAAAAACCACAGTAGTTACAGAGCAACAATTAACGCCTAATTTAACAGGTGGTGAATTAAGCCCGCTATTGAGAATGGGCGTAAAAGTAAAAAAGATTGAAGGCGACATTTTATATTTTAAAGATGGGAATTACAATAGTAAAACAGGCATGGCAATTGTAAGAAAAGAAAAATTACCTTTCGTTCTTGAAAAAATGGAACGTCTTCATAAAGCAACTACTAATAGTCCTTTGTACTTTTTAAACATCTTTTTTGGTCTTTCATTAGTCTTTTTTGTTTTGTCTGCATTTTGGATGTATACTCGTCTCTATAGGTAAGTTTAGATCATGATTAAAAATTATTTTTAATTTATTTTTAATTCTAACTATCTGATTATCATCATTTGTTTCTTCTGGGTTATTAAGGTTCTTCATGGAGACTTATTGTTTTAGTTACTTAAAGGAAGTAAATTTACAAAAGAAATTATAAAAACTTTAATTATTATGAATTCATATAAGATGAAAATGTCATTGGTTAATTTATCTGGTGCCAATGACAAGCAAAAGGATCTTCTCATGCTCACCAAAAAAGAAAATAGAATGATTCCTAATATGTACCAAGCTATGGTTAACTCACCTGGATTATTAGATAGTTATATGCACGGATATAAAAAATTTAGAATAGAAAGTGGTTTTACTTCAACAGAGCAAGAAGTGGTATTACTAACTATCAGCGCTGAAAATAGTTGCTCCTATTGTATGGCAGCCCATAGTATGTTAGCGGATACTGTATCTAAAGTTCCACTTGAAGTGACAGAATCCATAAGGAATCACACAAAAATTTCTGATGATAAACTAAGAGGCCTATCAGGGTTTGTAAGCACTATGGTAAATAAAAGGGGTTTGCCTGATGAAAATGAAGTTCAAGCGTTTCTGAATTTAGGGTATACAGAGGGTAATATATTAGATGTCATTTTGGCTATCTCTGTAAAAACGATTAGTAATTACACCAACCATGTTTTCAAAACAGAATTAGATACTGTTTTTAAGGCAAGAGAATGGAGTGGATATAAGGTATCGAGAAGTATATTCAATTTTTTCAGAAGTCTTGTTTAATAAAAAAAACGGTTACACTATAATAGTATAACCGTTTTATTGTTTTAGTAGACAACTCTATTGAAATATCGAACGTTTACATATTAAGGAGGGATTTCGTTAGCGCTATTAATACAATTCAATTGTTTTCAAAAAATATCTTCTAAAGAGCATATATCACTAACCACACCAATTTGATCATTATCCTGCTGCATCGGCTGCAAAGAATTGTTCAATATAAATTCGTCAAGTATAACTCCCTCTAACTCTGCATAGGCTATTATAAAATCTCGTAATTCTATGTATACCTCCTCATTGAAAAATGTTCTGGTAGAAGTTTGTTTGAGAATACGATATACGATCTGGCCACCCCAGTAGGTCTTTATAAATATTTGATTTTTACGGACTCTATAGAATTTACCAGCTCCTTTCGGAATTAAAATAAAGTGTTCGTTTTGTCTAATCATAATTTAGATTTTTTAAAAACATAAACAAATTATTTTTAAAAGTCAAGGAGGAGTTTTTATGTCGTCTTAGTTAAAGTTATTTTTATTAAGAAAAAGTCAGGTTTTTAAAGTTATTCCCTCTTAATGTAATGTGGTTTTGTGTAGTCTATATAATTACTGCAGGCACAAAGTTGGAATGGTCCGTTAAGATCACACATTGATTTTATATTGTAATAAACATAACAAAAAATTGTGTATTTATCACAAATATATTAGATTTGATTTTAATCAAATTCTAAATAATGAACCGAATTAAAGAGGTCTTAGAAGAAAAAGGAATAAAACAAATCTGGCTAGCAGATAAACTTGGTAAAAGTTTCAATACCGTAAACAGTTATGTACAAAACCGACAACAGCCCAGACTTGAAGTGTTAGATCAAATTGCAAAAATCTTAGATGTTAATTTAAAAGACTTAATAGTATAAAAATGTCAGAAACTAAAAAATCCACCTTTGAGCAACAATTGTTCAAGGCAGCAGACAAGCTGCGTAAAAATATAGATGCAGCCGAGTACAAGTATGTAGTGTTGGGTTTAGTATTCATAAAATATATCTCCGAAACCTTCAATGAACTATATGAAAAATTAGAAGCTGATAAGTACTCTGATCCTGAAGATAGAGATGAATACTTAGCAGAGAATGTATTCTTTGTTCCAGAGATTGCTCGTTGGTCACATATTCACAACAATGCTAAGCTTCCGTCTATTGGAGAGACGATTGATGAAGCTATGGAAGCCATTGAAAAAGAAAACAAGGAACTTAAAAACGTACTGCCTAAGGTATACGGAAAGGCCAATTTGGATAAAGCCTCTTTAGGGCAGTTAATAGATTTGATATCAAATACAGAACTACAAGCTGAAAATGAAAAGTCTAAAGATCTATTTGGTAGAGTGTATGAGTATTTCTTAGGTGAGTTTGCCAATGCAGAAGGTAAAAAGGGAGGACAGTTCTATACGCCTAAGGCTATTGTGAAGCTAATGGTAGAAATGATAGAACCTTATAAAGGTAGGGTGTATGACCCTGCTTGTGGTTCTGGTGGAATGTTTGTTATGAGTGAGAAGTTTGTCACAGAACACCAAGGAAATATTAGTGATATTACTGTATACGGACAAGAGAGCAACCAAACTACTTGGAAGCTATCTAAGATGAACTTAGCCATTCGTAATATCAACTCACAGTTTGTGTCTTGGAATACAGAAGGATCCTTTTTAAAAGATGCGCACCCAGACTTAAAAGCAGATTTCATATTAGCCAACCCACCTTTTAATCAAAAGGATTGGGGGATAGATATACTACAAGATGATGCCCGTTGGAAATTTGGCGTACCTCCAAATGCTAATGCCAACTATGGTTGGATGATGCACATGCTGTATCACTTAGCGCCTAAGGGCGTTATGGCAACAGTATTGTCTAACGGTTCTTTAAGTTCTAATACTTCTGGTGAAGGAGATTTAAGACAACGCATGGTTGAAGAAGACTTGGTAGAATGTATTGTAGCGCTACCAAAACAACTATTCTACAACACGGGGATTCCTGCTTGTATTTGGTATTTAAGAAGAGAGAAAGCCAACCATAGTAAAGAGGTATTATTCATTGATGCTTCTGAGATGGGCTATCAAAAAAACAAGGCACACAAAGATCTTACAGATGAAGAAATTAATATATTAACATTAACCTATCATAATTGGCGAAAAGGCATTAAATATGAGAACGTCAAAGGTTATTGTAAAAGCACCTCTATTGAGGAAATTCGAAAGCATAAGTATGTACTAACACCTGGACGATACGTTGGTCTCAAAGATGAAGAGGAAGACAGCATCCTTTTTAAAGACAAGATGTTAGTTTTTAGTAAATTTTTGATTCAAAACACTGAACATTCTGAAAAATTAGATACAGAAATAATAAATGTTTTAACAAAAAAATTCCCAAATCAAAATTGGAGTAAAATAAATTTCAATTCGAATAAGGTTATGGAGAATATTGCTCAAACTGTTTTTAAAGAATGGTTTGGGAAATATCAAATTAGTGATGATATACCTGTTGGTTGGAGAAAAGCTAAAATTAACGATTTTGTAGAAGTTTCTTTGGGTGGAGATTATGGCAAAGAAACAATTGAAGGAGATTATACGGAAAAAACTATTTGTTTAAGAGGTACTGATCTACCAGATATGAAAACAGGCATGCCGGAAAGAGCACCAATCAGATATTTGAAAGCTTCAAAACTTGAAAAATGTAAACTTAAAAAGGGTGATATAGTTATTGAAATTAGTGGAGGAACTGAAGATCAATCTACAGGCAGAGTTATCTACATAAACGAAAAGATTTTGAATAATGCTAAATATCCAATGACGTGTGTTAATTTTTGTAGGATAATTAGACCTTTAAAGCTTGAATACTCATATTTCTTGTACTCTTTATTTGATTACTTATACACAAGAAAGGTTTTTTTTAATTGGGAAAATGGCACCACAGGCATAAAGAATCTTAACCTAAATGCGCTTTTGGAAATTTTTGATTTGTTAGTTCCACAAGATGAAGAATTAATAACTGAATTTGACAAAATCGCTTATGTAATATTTAACAAAATTCAAACAAATAATGCACAGTCTCAATCTCTTGGAAAAATGAGTGAGACACTATTGACAAAAATTTACGATCACTCTTTAAGATTGAATAATTTATAACCTACCTAATATGCTTAATGAAGATCTCATAGAAATTGCTTTTATTGATCAGTTAACTGGTCAAGGTTTTAAGTTTCATCATGGCCCTGATATTGCTCCTGATTCAGACAACCCACAACGTAATAACTTTGATAGCGTTGTTTTAGAAAATGAACTGCTTAGAGCCATTGAAAGACTAAACCCAGGAGTTCCTTCTTCTGCAATTAATGAGGCCCATCAAAAAGTGCTGAGCTTAGGCACAGAGGAAATTATGGAAAATAATGAGCGTTTCCATACCTATCTCACAAGTGGCGTTTCAGTAGAGTTCACAAAAGATGGCGCATCTAAAGGAGTAAATATTGATTTATTAGACATTGAGAACCCAGAGAACAACACCTATTGGGTAGTCAACCAATTAGTAATAAAAGAAAATAATGTAAACAGAAGATTGGATGTAGTTATCTATATCAATGGTCTTCCTTTAGTAGTTGTTGAACTTAAAAATGCCACCAGTGAAAAGGCTACGATTCGTAATGCTTACACTCAAATTCAAAACTATAAAAAGGACGTACCAAGTATCTTTTTCTACAACGCACTCTGTGTTATATCGGATGGTATAGATGCGAAGGTTTCCAGTCTATCTGCTCCCTTTACTCGATATTTAAGCTGGAAGGCTAAAGAGGATGCTGGAGTTCAAACAGACCTTCAGGTCATGACTAAGCATATGTTTGATAAGAAGGTTTTGTTAAACCTTATCAGATACTGTACGGTTTTTGAAGCAGAAGAGAAGAAAGACGAAACAACAGGCTTGGTTTCTATCTCAAAGATTAAAAAGGTGGCTGCTTATCATCAGTATTATGCAGTTCAAAAGGCGGTTGAGCAAACCCTAAGAGCCACAAGTTCTGATGATGGTGACCGTAAGGTTGGTGTAGTTTGGCATACCCAAGGAAGTGGTAAGTCATTGTCTATGGTATTCTATAGTGGGCAGATTATTACCCATCCACAAATGAAGAATCCAACCATTGTTATCCTTACCGATAGAAATGATTTAGATGATCAACTCTTTGGAACTTTTGGAAACTGTGTTGGATTACTAAGACAAACGCCTGTTCAAGCTAAGAATAGAGAACATATCAAAGAACTATTAAAAGTATCTGGTGGAGGTGTAATATTTAGTACTATTCAAAAATTCAGTCCTGAAGAAGGTAATGTATATGACACTCTATCTGAGAGAACCAATATTGTTGTAGTTGCTGATGAAGCACACAGAAGTCAATATGGATTTAAAGGTCGTTTAGTGGAGATAGAAGATGGATCAGAGATTCGATACGGAAATGCTAAATACATGAGAGATGCACTTCCTAATGCTTCATATATTGGGTTTACAGGAACGCCTATTGAAAAAGAAGATAAGTCCACACCTGCAGTATTTGGAGACTATATAGACATCTATGATATTAAACAGGCAGTGGATGATGGAGCAACTGTTCCCATCAGTTATGAGGCTCGTTTGGTAAAGATTAAATTGGATAAAGAAGTTAGCTCTGAAATAGATGCTTTGGTAGAAGAGGTATCAGACACCACAGAAGATCAAATAGAGAAATCTAAAAAGAAAAATGCAACCATCAATGCTATTGTAGGTCACCCAGATCGCTTGAAAGATGTAGCAATAGATTTAGTCACTCACTTTGAAGCTCGACAGGAAGCATTTGAGGGTAAAGCTATGATTGTGGGAATGACAAGACAAATTTGTGTTGATTTATATGCTCAAATTATTAAGATAAGGCCTGATTGGCACAGTGATGATTTAGATAAGGGTATTATAAAACTCATCATGACCAGCTCATCAGATGATCCTGAAAGTTTTCAACCTCACCGAACAACAAAACAACAAAGAAAGGAATTGGCCATTCGAATGAAAGAGCCAAGTGACGCCTTAAAATTGGTAATTGTTCGTGATATGTGGCTTACTGGTTTTGATGCTCCAAGTATGCATACCATGTACATAGATAAGAAGATGCAAGGAGCAAATCTGATGCAGGCTATTGCAAGAGTTAACAGGGTCTATAAAGACAAACCAGGAGGGTTAATAGTAGATTACATTGGTATTGGCCAAGAACTTAGAAATGCCATGGGTACCTACCTTCAAAGTGGCGGAGAAGGAAAAGCGTTTGTAGATATTAGAGAAGCAATTGCATTAATGCAAGAGAAGTTTGAGATTGTAGAGCAAATGTTCCATGGGTTTGATTACAAAGCATATTTCAAAGCAGAAACTAATATTAAACTTCAAGTATTACTTGGTGCACAAAACTTTATCCTATCAAGCAAAAATTTAAAAGATAGATTTTTAAAAGAAATTACGGCACTTTCTAAAATATTCGCCATGTCTATTCCGAGCTTTGAAGCAGATGTCATTAAAGATGATGTCGCCTTCTTTCAAGCGGTTAAGGCAAGGATAAATAAGTTCAACCCCTCAGGAGTTAAATCAAATTATGAGGTAGACACTGCCATTAAACAAATCGTAGATGAGGCTCTAAGTAGTGATGGAGTTATTGATGTATTTGAAGCTGCTGGAATTAAAACACCAGACATCAGTATTCTTTCTGACGAGTTTTTAATGGAGGTACAAAACATGCAACAAAAGAATGTTGCTTTTGAACTTTTAAAGAAACTATTAAGTGATGACGTGAGAGTGCGTAAGACTAAAAACATATCACAGGCTAAGAAATTCTCTGAGATGATTGAAACGGTAGTCAACAGATACCATAACAACCAAATTGACTCTGCACAAGTCTTAGAAGAATTATCTGCCATTGCAAAAGAGATGAGGCTTGAAGATAACAGAGCACATGAGTTAGGGCTCACAGAAGACGAGTATGCGTTCTATAGCGTGCTAAATCTAAATGACTCTACCAAGATGTTGGATGATCATAAAATGAAAGAACTCATACACCATATTGTTGATGTCATTCGTAAAAACGCCACGGTTGATTGGAGTAAGAGAAGTGATGTTAGAGCCAAGTTAAGATTAACTGTTCGTAAGCTATTAATTAAATATGGATATCCACCAGATTTAGCTCGTATGGAAGCAGATAGAGTTATTGAACAGAGCGAGTTGTTAGCAAATGAATTAAGTGATTAAATTATTCATATTCTATAAAAAATTGAAAAAATTTATTTTTTAAAAATTCGAGTTTTACCAAAAAATTCCAGAAAAATCCGGCGAGGGGAATTGACCCCCTCTGGGAAAGTCGAAAAAGAGTCTAATTAAGGGGGGATGTCGGAGGGAGTCCGGCCGGGGGGTCCCCATCATTCTTTACCAATGTGCGGATAACAATGATTACGATCAATCCGTGACGGTGATCCTTCGCTAATTATTATCCGCACACAAAAAGTGTCTCAAAACAATTATTGTAGCAAAAATTTAGCATTTATTATTCCGGAACCCCATTAATCCGCTGTATCATAGCATCATAGAAACCCAAAGGATTAAATTGATACATATGATTAAGACTGCAATTTACTCAAGAGTTAGTTCAGAGTCAGAAAGACAGGATACAGAGAGACAAACAAACGAACTGCAACAATATGCTAAGAGAATGAACTATGAGTTAGTTCAAGTTTTTGAAGAAAAGGTAAGTGGATTCAAAAAGAACGATCAAAGACCAGTTTTTTCAAAGATGTTGGAAATGGCAAAAGAGGGATCAATTGATAAAATATTAGTTTGGGAGTTAAGCCGTATAGGGAGGTCTGTACTTCAGTCACTTCAAAACATCCAACTCCTACATGATTTAAAAGTCGGACTTTATATAAAGAATTTTAATCTTGAAACGCTTAACGAGGATAAGACACCAAATAGTTTATCAATGTTTATGGTCCAAATATTATTTAGTGTTGCAAATATGGAATCTCAGATGACCCTATCTCGATTGCAGTCAGGTTACCGTAATCATATCAAGAAAAATGGAAATCAAAGTGTTGGTAGAAAAAAAGGAAATACTGATTGTGATGAAAAAATATTAAATCGTCACTCAGATGTTGTGCGGTTAATAAAGAGGGGGTTGTCAATCAGAAATATTAGTGCAATAACGAATAAGTCAACGAACACAGTATTAAAAGTGAAGAGGATTATATGATGGGGTTATTTCTGATTATTACTGGAGTTGTTTTGATGTATCGAGTTGAGACTATTATCATGCGACCACAATACAATTTAAAGATACCTATGGAAGACTTCTTAGAAGACATAACGGAATGGGTCAGGACTATGTACCCGACACGGAGAAAGTCCCCCAGTATGGTTGTTTCAATCTTAAAATCAGACGCAGCAGGGGATTTCAATTATCATACGAATGAGATAACTATCTACCTTAAAAATAATCCAACTATTGAGATTCTTGTGGATACCCAGATTCATGAGTCTATACACCATGTATGGACAGATACGAAACAAAAGCAGCTACAGTTTGAGAAACAACTGGAAGAGTATGGTTATTGGGATCATCCGAGTGAAATATTGTGCAGAAGTTTGGCAAAATCACTTACTGAGAGATATATGAAGTCAAGGTTTCAAAAAAATTGGGTTTGGCTTTAAAAGGAGTCCAATCACTACAAGAATAAATCTGGGGTTATTGTAATACAAGTTCTTTGAAATTTATTGGATTGGGTATCTAACAGGGTACGAGTCTTTGTACTTTTTGTCATTTTAAGGGATTTTAGAACTATTGATTTTTTTACGACAAATTCCTTCTATTACTTCTCCTAATTTTCTGTAGCTGGCGTTGAATGGATTCTCTAATGAACTCTGATTTATTCATTTCTTCTTCGATTACAGCGTCTATCATGTTCTTATACTGGGATTCAGTAATTCTAATTGTAATTGATTTTTTTTTATTTCTTTTCATACCAGTATTTATGATTTGTTTATTCTAATTCAGGAGATATTTTTAGTTGTTTTTATTATCTATTTACTTTAAAGTTTCCCTGTTGAAGATTGGTAGTGCGATAGAGTCCCCTTACCCATTTAAGGGGTCTATCACTCCAGGTTTCTTCTGTTTCGACCCGGTCCCACGACGTCACCGAAAGACGTGGTTTGTTGACTACTTTAGAGGAATCGGTTCCCCTGAGATCTAACCTTTCAACTTTGTGCTGGTCATTGTCCTTTTGATCTCGTCCCACAGTAAGACTTAAGACTGTAACCGCTACCGTTATTTACTCCGACCAGTTACCGTCGATATCAATAAATATGTCCTACAAATGAAAAAGTCATAGAATTATAAAAATATTTTTTTCAGGGGGTTGATTATCCAAGATAAATTGTGTATTAATTACATACAAAGCATTGAAAAACAATGTTTTATGTATAACAATTATAACATTATAAAATAACAATCATGAAAAAAAATGAACTACTAAAGCACTATGGGATGACCCAAAACACATCTTTAACGGATGATGAATTAATGTTGCTGCTGAATTATTTGGAAACTGAAAATGACAAATTGAAAGAGCAACATCAAGAAGAAAAAGAACAACTTGAGTCAGCTTGGAAGCTGTTTCATTATATTATATGGATTGAACGAGAGGATAAAGAATATTACTCTTTGTTTGATGTCAAATTTCCAGGTCAACCGTTTAAAATTTCAAAGAGTGTACTTGACCTTTTGTCAAAAGATCTTAGATTTTGTTCTCGTGACGATAAATACTATTACGGCCATAGATGTGACTTAATCATACATGAACTTAGTTTGTTTAGAAAAGACAAATCAAATGAACTTCATTTCAGCTCGGATATACGCAAAAGCGATAGGCAAAGGATAATTAAAAATATTTTTTCTTAGAAGTCAGCTCAATGGAATAACCCTTCCATGAGTAATTGGGTTATGGTATGTTATCATTCAAATCCATGGATAACGCCAGATGGTATAAACTGCATTATTGAACCAATGCAGATAGAGTAATTATCTATTAAATTGGAAAATTTAGAAGAATCGAAACTGTCGCTTGACACATTTCGAAGAATAACAGGTGATCATGACACACCTGATGAAGTTGTTATGGAAATCATCAACAATTTGTATAACCTAAGTTGCATTATTTGCAACCACAATAATTTAAAATAATGAATAACGAATATTTCAAAAGGTTTGTTAAAAGTGAACCAGAAAAAGAGAAAAATAATAATGTTTGGGTATATACCCGAGTATCATCGAAGCAACAATATGATTCAAATCACAGTTTGGAGAATCAAATTACATCAGCAAATAAATTGGCCGAAAAAAGGAACTATAAAATCACTAATGAATTTGGAAATACTTATGAATCTGCAAAGAATGACTTTACGCGTAAAGAGTTCATGAAACTGATTAATGAGGTGAAACGAAGTCGACAAAAACCTTTCGCCATAATGATTTACAAAATGAGTAGATTCTCAAGAAGTGGAGGTAGCGCAATTGGACTTGTAAATGATCTTGTTCGGAATCAGGGAGTTCATCTTATTGAAGTATCTACTGAGTTAGATACAACCACAGAAGAAGGAGAGATACAAATTCATTATTCCTTAATTCATGCACGTAAGGAAAATGTTGAACGATTAACCCATACAATCCCAGGTTTAAAACGCTTTGTAAAAAGTGGTAATTGGCTTGGCAGAGCACCAAGAGGTTATGATCATTATGGACCCAAGGTAAAGAACCCGAAATTTGTTCAAGGAATTCAGCAACTCAAGGTTAATGATGACGGTAGACTTTTAAAAATGGCGTGGGATTGGAAACTTCAAAATATACCAGACTTCCAAATCAGACAAAAATTATCAATAAGAGGTTTGAGAATCAATAAACAAACGCTGAGTGCAATGTGGCGAAATCCTTTTTATTGTGGAATGCATAAAAACACTTTCCTTGGGGGAGAAATTATTGATGGTAATTGGAAAGGTTTAGTATCAAAGGATAATTTTAAAATCATTAATGATCGTTTTGATAGTAAACCTAAGAAGGAGTATAAACCTTATACCGCACAAATGGACAGACCTCTTCAAAATCAACTCTATTGTGGCTGCTGTGATTCTAAAATGACTGGTTACAAGGCAAAGGGTAAATATGATTACTACAAGTGTCTAAATACAAGTTGTAAAACCAAAGATTTGAGTGCGAATTCCTCCAAAAAGTCTATAAAGGAGGGTATTCACAACCTATTTCAAAATCTACTAACGAATTTTAAGTTAAAAGAGGAGTTAGAGGATGTTTTCAAGGAACAAATGAAACTAACGCTTATTGAACAGAGTTTTAAGATCTACGGTGATCAAACAATACTTAAAAAACGTTTAAGGGAGTTGCAAACTAAAAAAGAGACATTAGATAGTAGATTTGCATTTGGAGAGATTGATAATGAATTATACAATCGATTCATTGGTGCTGTAACATCTGAATTGATTGAAATTGAGGAAAAATTAGAAGATTCTCAAATAAAAATATCGAACCTGGATAAAAAGGTTTCTGATTTGATTGAATTTAGTAAAAACATGAGTAATATATGGGTGTCTGGAGAATATGAGACTAAATTATCTGTTCAAAAATTACTGTTTCCAGAAGGGATAGTCATAGACCCTGAAGACAGAACATATCGAACCTCAAACCTCAACCCAATATTCGGGTTAATTCATTCATTTACAGGTGGTAATGATGATACAAATAAAAAACGGACCAGTAGTAATACTGATCCGTCTTGTGTAGTAGCGGGAGTAGGACTCGAACCTACGACCTTCGGGTTATGAGCCCGACGAGCTACCTACTGCTCTATCCCGCGTTGTGGATGTCAAAGATAAGGATATTAATGGCTTCAAAACAAGATAAAACGAAAATAAATTTAATTCAATGACTGTTAGGAGAGTAGAATGCCTTTTCCTTCATAAACATTCATGTGCTTTTAAATTATAAAACTTATTCATGAACATTCAATCCACTTCTTATGAAGTCCTTACCTTTGCAACTAGTTATGGAAAAACATAAATCAGGTTTTGTTACCATTGTTGGAAATCCGAATGTAGGTAAATCAACTTTAATGAATGCATGGGTTGGAGAACGACTCTCGATTATTACTTCGAAAGCTCAGACTACGCGCCATCGTATTTTAGGAATAATTAACGGAGACGATTATCAAATGGTTTTGTCTGATACTCCTGGAGTTATTAAGCCTAATTATGAGATGCAATCTTCTATGATGGATTTTGTAAAAGGAGCTTTAGAAGACGCTGATATTTTAATATATATGGTCGAAATTGGAGAAAAAGAATTGAAAGATTCTACTCTTTTTGACAAAATAAAAGCATCTAAAATACCCCTACTTTTGTTAATCAATAAGATCGATACAGCAGATCAAGAACTTCTAATGACTACCATTGCTTTTTGGAAAGATTTGCTCCCAGATGCCGAAATTTTTCCAATTTCTGCAATAACAGGATTTTCTGTAAAAGAAGTATTAGATTACATAATCGATCGTTTGCCAGAGGGACCAGCCTATTATCCAAAAGACCAACTTACTGATAAGCCGGAGCGTTTTTTCGTAAATGAAGCTATCCGAGAACAAATTCTCCAGTTTTATTCTAAAGAAATTCCCTACGCAGTTGAGGTTGACACAGAAGATTTTATTGAAGAAGCAAAAATAATTAAAATCCGTTCTGTTATTATGGTCGAGCGAGAAACCCAAAAAGGAATTCTTATTGGACATAAAGGCTCTGCACTCAAGCGAGTTGGAGTAGGCGCTCGAAAAACACTTCAAGCTTTTTTTGGTAAAAAAGTTCATTTAGAACTTTATGTTAAAGTAAATAAAGATTGGCGTAACAACGTAAATCAGTTAAAACGTTTCGGGTACAAACATTAAAAAGTATTCCTTTTAAAGAAACACCCATTAATACTTGCAAAAAGATTATTTTTGCAATTCTAAAATATTTAAAATGAGCGCAATTGTAGCTATAGTAGGAAGACCCAATGTAGGGAAATCAACTTTTTTTAATCGTATGATTCAGAAAAGAGAGGCAATTGTTGACGCTGTCAGCGGAGTTACTCGAGATCGTCATTACGGAAAAACAGATTGGAATGGTCGAGATTTTTCGTTAATCGATACTGGAGGATACGTTGTGGGTAGTGATGATGTTTTTGAAAAAGAAATTGATAAACAAGTAGAGCTTGCTATCGAAGAAGCTGATGCTATAATTTTTATGGTAGAAGTCGAAACCGGTGTAACAGGTATGGACGAGGAAGTTGCTCACTTGCTACGTCGTTCGCGAAAACCAGTTTTTCTTGCCGTAAACAAAGTAGATAATGCGATGCGCCAAGATGGAGCAGTTGAGTTTTATAGTCTTGGCTTTGATAAAGTTTATCCGATATCTGGAAACAACGGTGGAGGTTCTGGAGAATTGTTAGACGATCTAGTTAAAGCACTTCCAGAGGAAACAGAGTCTAATGATGACGATGTTCCAAGGTTCGCAGTTGTGGGTCGTCCTAACGCTGGAAAATCATCTTTTATAAACGCTCTAATTGGAGAAGATCGTTATATTGTAACTGATATTGCTGGAACTACTCGTGACAGTATTGATACCCGTTATAATCGTTTTGGGTTTGAATTCAATCTAATCGATACCGCAGGAATACGTCGTAAGGCTAAGGTTAAGGAAGATATTGAATTTTATTCTGTAATGCGTTCTGTCCGAGCGATAGAGCATTGCGATGTTTGTATCTTAGTAGTTGACGCAACTAGAGGTTTTGATGGTCAAGTTCAAAATATCTTCTGGCTTGCACACAGAAATAACAAGGGAATTGTAATTCTTGTAAACAAATGGGATTTGGTTGAAAAAGATCATAAAACAACTAAAGCATTCGAAGATAAAATTAAAAAGGAAACAGCTCCTTTTGTTGATGTTCCAATTGTATTTGTTTCTTCAATCTCTAAACAACGAATTTTTAAAGCAATTGAAACGGCTGTTGATGTATTTAAAAATAGAAGTAATCGAGTGCCTACTCGAAAGCTTAATGATATTCTTTTACCAGTTATCGAAAGAAAACCCCCGCCAGCATACAAAGGAAAACATGTTAAGATTAAATTCTGTACTCAGTTACCGACTGCACATCCTCAATTTGCTTTTTTCTGTAATTTACCACAGTACGTAAAAGACCCTTATAAGCGTTTCTTAGAAAATCAAATGCGTGAGATATTCGATTTTGAAGGAATTCCGATTACTTTGTTTTTTAGAAAAAAATAAGGACTACAGGTTGTCGTGGAGACTCTCTAATTCTTTTTTAACGCGCTCTAATTTTTTAAGTACATCCATTTTAGCTTCTTGAGAAGATTTAGAAACTTTCAATTGATTCTTAGCACCTTCAATAGTCATTCCTTTCTCTTTAAGAAGATGATAGATTATTTGAATGTTTTTAACATCTCCAGGAGTGTATTTTCGAGCACCATTGGTTTTCTTTTTAGGTTGAATCTCTTTGAATTCTTTTTCCCAAAAACGCAATAAAGAAGTGTTTACGCCAAATGATTTAGCAACCTCTCCAATCGTATAGTATCTTTTTTCAGGTAAATCGATTTCCATAATTAATCGAATGATTGGTTCTCCTGTGAGGCTTGTGCAATAAGTGCATCAAATTCTTCGGAACTCAGATTTCCGTAGTAAAAATTTAGCGGATTGATTTTTTTTCCATCCTTAAAAATCTCATAATGCAGGTGAGAAGCTACGGAACGACCCGTATTACCAACGTAACCAATGATGTCTCCTCGCTTAACTTTTTGACCTTTTCTTACGTTGTATTTATGTAAGTGGGCATATAAACTCACATATCCAAATCCGTGATCGATTCGAATGTGGTTACCATATCCTGATGAACGGTTGTCTGCTCTTACAATTTTACCATCTCCAGTTGCGTAGATTGGAGTTCCACGAACTGCAGAGAAATCCATTCCATAGTGTTTCTTTCTTGCTTTCGTGAAGGGATCAATTCGCCATCCAAAACCTGAAGCCATTCTTTTTAGATCTTCTTTTCTAACCGGTTGAATAGAAGGTATCGCAGCAAGCAATTCTTCTTTGCGTTCCGCTAGTTCTTGAATTTCCTCTAATGAATTGGATTGAACAACAAGCATCTTGGATAAGATGTCAATCTGTTTGGTTGTGTTTATAATCATTTCAGAGCTGTTGTAGCCTTCAAGGTCATTGTATCTGTTTACTCCACCGAATCCTGCTCTTCTTTGCTCTTTAGGAATAGGAGAGGCCTCAAAATAAATTCTGTAGATGTCGTTATCTCGTTCTTCAATATTACTAAGTACAGCTTGCATTTGTTCGATTCTTCTACCAAGCAAATTAAATTGTAATTCGTAATTACTTAATTCACGTTCTTGTAAAATCTCCTTTGGAGTTTTAATTACGTCTGTATTTAAAAGGGTAAATAATCCAATGACGCCAAATAATAAGGACGAAATGAGAAAAAGGAAAAGGTTTGAAACTTTCAGTCTTTTTCCGGGTGAAATCGGTCTGTAAGAAAGCGTTTCGGGATCGTAGTAATATTTAACCTTTGCCATGAACAATTTTCTTGTAAATTTTCATTTCTTTTGCATAAAGAAATAAAACATTAAACAAATATAAGGAAATTTATAATTTCTTTAAGTTCATAAAATTTTATAAAATGAAATCAGCTGAAGTACGTCAACAATTTCTAGATTTTTTTGCTTCTAAAACACACAAGATTGTTCCGTCTGCCCCAATGGTAGTTAAGAATGATCCCACGCTTATGTTTACAAATGCAGGGATGAATCAATTTAAAGAATATTTTTTGGGGAACAGCATCCCTAAAGATGTTCGTGTTGCAGATACTCAAAAATGTTTACGTGTTTCAGGGAAACATAATGATCTCGAAGAGGTTGGTATTGACACTTACCACCACACCTTTTTCGAAATGCTAGGAAATTGGAGTTTTGGTGATTACTTCAAAGAGGATGCAATTGCTTGGGCTTGGGAGTTGTTAGTTGATGTTTACAAGATCGATCCTTCAATTTTATACGTTACAATTTTTGAAGGACACGATGGAGATGGTCTCGCAAAAGACACTGAAGCTTATGATTTTTGGAAAAAAATAATTCCCGAAGACAGAATTTTATTGGGTAATAAAGCTGATAATTTTTGGGAAATGGGAGATCAAGGTCCTTGTGGTCCTTGTTCTGAAATTCATGTAGACATGCGTTCTGCTGAAGAAAAGAAAGCGATTTCTGGGGCTTCTCTAGTAAATATGGATCATCCACAGGTTGTTGAGGTTTGGAATCTTGTATTTATTGAATTCAACAGAAAAGCAGACGGAAGCCTTGAAAAGTTACCCGCTCAACATATCGATACTGGAATGGGATTTGAAAGGTTGTGTATGGTGTTACAAAATAAAACATCAAACTACGACACCGATGTTTTTACTCCATTGATCAACGAAATTGAACAAAAAACAAAGCTTGTTTACGGAAAAGAAGAGGTTATCGATCGAGCAATGCGTGTGATTGCCGATCATGTGCGAACTGTGTTTTTTGCAATTGCAGATGGTCAGTTGCCAAGTAATACTGGAGCAGGATATGTTATTAGAAGAATCCTAAGAAGAGCGATACGCTATGGCTATACTTTTTTAAATCTAAAAGATCCCTTTATATTTGAACTTGTCGATCGTCTAGAAGTTCAAATGGGCGCCGTTTTTCCTGAGTTAAAAACTCAAAAAGAATTAGCTAAAAATGTAATTAGAGAAGAAGAAGTTTCATTCTTAAAAACTTTAAACCAAGGTTTAATTCTTTTAGATGATTTAATTTCTAAAACTAAAGGGAATACTTTAGGAGGAGAACAAGTTTTTGAATTATATGACACTTATGGATTCCCAGTTGATTTAACAGCCTTAATTGCCAGAGAAAAAGGATTTGAAGTAGATGAAATTGGCTTTGAAAAAGCAATGGAAGCACAGAAAAGCAGATCTCGTGCTGCTTCTAGTTCAAGTGCAGAAGATTGGACCGAGGTCAATGAGGTTTCTATTGAAGGGTTTGTTGGATATGATCATTTAGAACAAACCGTTAAATTAGTTCGATATAGAAAAATAAATTCTGCTAAGTCTGGAGAACAGTTCCAGCTGGTTTTTAATTCAACTCCTTTTTATCCAGAAGGTGGAGGACAGGTAGGAGATTCTGGAACCTTAACAAATTCTGATGGAGAAGTAATTTTTATCGAGGATACTAAAAAAGAAAATAACTTAATTGTTCATTACACAAAGTCATTACCTGAAAAATTAAACAACTCTTTTGTTGCAAAGGTGAATTCCGAAGAACGTTTTCGATCAGAATGTAATCACTCTGCAACTCACCTAATGCATCAGGCACTTCGATCAATTTTAGGTACCCATGTTGAGCAAAAAGGATCTATGGTACAAGGGGCAAATCTTCGTTTCGACTTTTCACATTTTGCTAAACTAACCTCTGAAGAAATTAAAGCTATTGAGGTTTTTGTTAATGCTAGAATTAATGAAAGTATCAATCTCGAAGAAAACCGTTCTGTTCCTGTGGCCGAAGCTATGGAATCTGGCGCAATGGCTTTATTTGGAGAAAAATATGGAGATTCAGTAAGAACCATTCGATTTGGAGAATCTATAGAGTTGTGTGGAGGTACCCATGTTAATAACACCGCTGATATTTGGTATTTTAAAATTGTTTCCGAAAGTGCAGTAGCTTCCGGAATAAGGAGAATTGAAGCAATTACAGGCGAAGCAGTTCAAGGATTTTTTGAAGCGCAGGAAACCAAGCTGAATCAGATTAACGAATGCTTAAAGCATCCCCAAGATCCGATAAAAGCAATCCACAGTTTACAAGTCGAAAATGCTGCTTTAAAGAAAGAATTAGAAAAACTATCGAAGCTTCAAGTTCAAGCTGTAAAGCAAGACCTTCAAGCAAAAATCCAGGTGGTTAATGGAGTTGACTTTTTAGCGGCTGAAGTAGATCTTTCTGCACCAGCGATCAAAGATTTGTCTTTTGAATTAGGTCAGAATAAAGACAATGCCTTTTTAGTTCTTGTTACACAAAAGGGTGGGAAGCCGGTAATAAGTTGTTATATCTCTAAAGAGTTAGTTGCTGCTCGTTCTTTAAATGCAGGAGCTATTGTTAAGGAATTAGGGAAACACATCCAAGGAGGTGGAGGAGGTCAGCCATTCTTTGCTACAGCAGGGGGGAAAAATACAGAGGGCATTCCAGCAGCAATTGCAGCAGCTGCAAGTTTTTTTTAATAAGTGTTTAAAATGATTGATTAAGTACATTTTTTGTTAATTTTGCCTGGTAATAACTATATTTTTTAATGAAACCATACAAACTATATCGCTTAATTGCATTATGCTATCTTGCTTTTCAAGCTAATTTACAGGGTCAGGGTAATTTGAATTATGATCGGCTGTTAACTGATAGTAATTCTAAAGAATCTTTATTACTAAGCTATAATCTTTCTTAAGTGAATATCAGTTTTATAAAGGTATGAGATGTTTTTTACCCTCTATTTTAACCTTGATTTTAAAGGTTATACTTCTCGATCAACTAAATCGGTAACTACATAGTATCTCGGATCGTCTATAGAAGCTTCAATATTATTTTCGAAAGCGGGATTAGCTTTTAAAAGTAAAATCTTACACTCTGGACTTAAGTGGGTAAGCTTAACCTCTTTGTTGAGGTTTTCGTATTTTTGAATCAAGTTTTCAATTGCTTCAATTCCAGAATGGTCGCTTACTCGAGATTCTATAAAATCGATTTCAACCTTGTTTGGATCTTGATTTACCTCGAATTTAGAATTGAAATTCTGAATAGAACCAAAGAATAAAGGACCCCATATTTCGTATACTTTAGTACCATCCTCTTTAACACGTTTTCTAGCTCTAATCATGGTTGCGTTTTCCCAAGCAAAAACTAGTGCAGAAATAATAACACCAGCAATAACAGCGATTGCAAGATCTTGCCAAACAGTAATTGCAGAAACAGTGATTAGAACAAAAGCATCTGATTTTGGTATTTTACGGATAATTCTAAAACTACTCCAAGCAAAAGTTCCTATTACTACCATAAACATAACACCAACTAAGGCCGCAATTGGAATTTGTTCAATAACACTAGCGCCGAATAAAACAAATAGTAATAATGAAATTGCAGCAACAATTCCAGATAATCTACCACGACCCCCAGAATTAACATTTATGATTGACTGGCCAATCATTGCGCAACCGCCCATACCTCCGAAAAGTCCATTCAAGAAATTAGCTCCTCCTTGAGCTAAACATTCCCGATTTCCACTTCCTCTAGTTTGTGTAATTTCGTCCACTAGGTTTAGGGTCATTAACGATTCTATGAGTCCTACAGCAGCTAATAAAAATGCCGTTGGTAAGATAAGTCCCCAATGACCTTCTAGTGTATATAACAACTCAAAAATTTGTGCTTGGAAAACTGGTAGACCTCCTTTCAGACCTTCACCACCACCATCTCTAATAAAAGATCCAACGGTAGAAACTTCAATTCCTCCAAAAACAGTAACTAAAGCCACACATACAATTGCAACCAAAGCAGCAGGTACTTTGGTGGTTAATTTTGGTAAGAAGTACATAATGCCCATTGTTAAAGCAACAAGAGCAAGCATGGTGTATAATTCTACACCTTGAATCCACTCAGTTCCCGTTGAGGTTGTTTTTTGAAATAACCCCAACTGAGATAGAAAGATCACAATTGCTAAGCCGTTTACAAATCCCATCATTACGGAGTGTGGAATTAAACGCACAAATTTTCCAAGTTTAAAAATTCCTGCTGACGCCTGTATAACTCCTACAATAAGAAGAGTAATGAATAACCAGTGAAGACCTAGGTTTTCGACAGGAACCGCGAGGGTATCGCCAACTTGATTTCCTTTTTGAATCATATGAACCATTACAACTGCCATGGCACCAGTAGCTCCAGAGATCATTCCTGGTCTACCCCCAAAAATTGCAGTAACAATTCCCATCATAAATGCTCCATAAAGACCAACTAGTGGGTCGATACCTGCTATAAAAGCAAAAGCTACAGCTTCTGGAACAAGAGCCAGAGCGACTGTTAATCCTGAAAGAAAATCGTTTTTTGGGTTTTGCGTAAGGTTTTTAAAGATATTTTTCAAAGTATGATGTTATTTACAAAGGCGCAAATATAACCATTTACTTTACAGCAGCACCCTTGTAAAGTCAAACTTCAATCAACCTTAATGTTCTATTCTTGTGTTGGTGGGTAGTTTTTTAAAATTTCCGAAACAAACAATTGAATTCGCTCCATTCTTTTTTTGGTATACTCTTTAATATACCCTTTCCCTTTTCCTTGCCAAACTAATTTTTTCGTGTTTGCATCGATTAGGTCGATGAACAACATTCCATTTACCTGGGAAGTAATTTGCGCAGAATTAACCATGGGCCACCCCCAACCCCAACCCCAGCCAAGGCCATAACCGAATCCGTTCATGCCATAGCCCATTAAATTATTGTTTTGGTTTATGTAAACGTCATTCGATGATTTAACAGCAAGGTTAATCAATAGGTCTGGTGTTTCGGAAAGTGTTAATTTTTTTGTTCCAAGTTCAATTTCTATTGCTTTTAGTATTCTTTTTTTATCTAAATCAGAAATTTTCACTTCATCAATTCCCGGTTTAAAAAAAGCATAGGTTTTGTATTTTTCAAAATCTACCGTTTCATCATAATCACTAAAAACACGTATGCTTCCGCAGCTAAGAAATGTAAATGATACTGCTAATAAAATTAATTTTTTCATATTGAAATAGTTATTATTACTTGTAAAATACAATAATCATGCCTTTAATGTTTCTTCTTATAATTGTAAGGACAGTGTTTACATCCGCTTACACAACAATACCCTCTTTTTAAATGATATTTTTCAGTAAAAACTTTAAACCCAAGAGGTGACATATAAAAATCTTCTGCATCTAATTCCTTCCCTTCTAACATGATTTTTTAGTTTTCTATTTACAAATGAAGTAATTTAGTTGTAGAAATTCATCTATGTTTTTTGATAACATCCCAAACATTCCAAATCAATTCGTTACACAAATTAACGGGTTTTCAATTACAATAAAAAGGGAAGACCTCATTCACCCGGAAGTATCTGGAAATAAATTTCGAAAATTAAAATATAATATTCAAGAAGCAATTGCTCAAAAACATTCTTCTTTAATAACTTTTGGTGGAGCGTTCTCAAATCATTTAGCAGCAACCGCAGCTGCAGGAGCAGAAACGAACATGGAAACCCATGGTTTTGTTAGAGGGGAAGAATTGGAATTTAAATCAAGGAATCCAACCTTACGCTTTTGTGAGGAAAAAGGAATGCATTTACATTTTGTGAGTAGAGCAGAATATCAAAAAAAAGAAGAATCTCGGAACGTTCAAGATTTCTTAATTAAAAATCCAAAAGCATATATAATTCCTGAAGGAGGTACGAACAAATTAGCAGTTCGGGGTTGTCAAGAAATAATAACAGAAGAAGATAAGGAATATACTACTGTATGTTGTGCAGTTGGAACTGGTGGGACTTTTTCAGGAATTGTAAATTCGGTCCCAGAAAAAGAAGTCCTAGGTTTTGTTGTTGTAAAAGATGAGAAACTAAAAAAAACAATAAATAACCTAACGGGAATTAACCACAACTGGAGGTTACTCTATGAACATGATTGCGGTGGATATGGAAAAGTTCCTCCGGAATTGATCGAATTCATCAATGATTTTAATAAAAAACATCAAATTCTTTTGGATCCCTTATATACAGGCAAAATGCTTTTTGGTATTTTTACACTCATAAAAAATAAACAATGGCATTGGGGAAACAACATCCTAATAATACATACGGGAGGAATACAGGGGATACAGGGAGTAAACGACCGTTTATCTCGCCAAGGAAAACAAATCATTCAATGCTAAAAAATACTTTTTTTATACTTTTTTCCTGTTTCTTATTCAGTTGTAGTGTTACTAAAACAGTGCGACCAAAACAAGCTCCAGTTGAATCAAAAACAGTTGAAAAAACTCCAGTTGCTAAGAAGAAAGAAGTTGTAAAAGCAACTCCAAAAAAAACAGTTAATAGAGTAAAGCTAACCCAAGCCCAGAAGGTGCAAGCTTATTTAGCTCAATTCGGACCGATTGCACAAGCAGAAATGAAGATGTATAAAATTCCGGCTAGTATTACTCTAGCTCAAGGAATTTTGGAATCTGGAACAGGAGCTGGGAGGTTGGCAGTAGAGGGGAATAATCACTTCGGAATTAAATGCCATCGTGGTTGGAACGGAGGAAGAATATATCATGACGACGATGAAAAAGGGGAGTGCTTTAGAACCTATTCAGATCCAGCAGAATCGTATCGTGATCATTCTGTTTTTCTAAGTGGAAGACCCAGGTATGCTTTTTTATTTAAGCTCAATAAAAAAGATTATAAGGCATGGGCAAGAGGATTAAAAAAAGCAGGTTATGCTACCGATCCAAAGTATCCTAAAAAAATCATAAGCATTATCGAGCGATACAAATTATACAAGTACGACTCAAAGAAAGAGGTAACTGTTAATTTAGAAGAACCAAAAAAAACTATCTTAAAAAAATCAAATAACAAAACTCACATTGTAAGTCTGGGCGACACCTTATATTCTATTGCGAGAGCCTATCGAATTTCAGTACAGGATATAATAAAAGAAAATAATCTAGACGATAATACTATTTTTAAAGGTCAAGAATTGATCATTCCAAAATCCAAATAACCCATGCAGTACCAACGCAGTAGTAGTTTATTTAAAGAAGCTCAAGAAGTAATTCCAGGAGGAGTAAATTCTCCAGTTCGCGCATTTAAAGCCGTAGGTGGAACTCCAATATTTGTAGATAATGCTCAAGGAGCTTATTTGTATGATGTGGATGGTAATAGGCTCATCGATTACATCTCAAGTTGGGGCCCCATGATTTTAGGACACGTTTATGAGCCCGTTATTGAAGCTTTAACAGCGCGCGCTAAAAAAGGAACTTCTTTTGGAATGCCAACTGAATTAGAAACCGAGATTGCTAAGCTTGCTATTGAAATGATTCCGAATATGGATAAAATCCGATTTGTGAACTCAGGAACAGAGGCATGTATGAGTGCCGTTCGTTTAGCAAGAGGATATACTTCGAGAGAAAAAATAATCAAATTTGCAGGTTGTTATCATGGACATTCTGATTCGTTTCTAATTCAAGCCGGAAGTGGTGCTATTACCTTTGGAGCCCCCAATAGTCCTGGTGTAACACAGGGTACTGCAAAAGATACTCTATTGGCACAATACAACGATATCGAAAGTGTAGAACGTGTATTTGAACAATATCCGAATGAAGTTGCTGCTATTATTATTGAACCTGTAGCCGGAAACATGGGTTGTATTCCACCAAATAAAGGATTTCTCGAAGGTTTACGCTCGCTCTGTGATCGATACGGGGCTTTATTGATTTTTGATGAGGTTATGACCGGATTTAGACTTGCTCCGGGAGGAGCACAAGAACGTCTAAATATTCGAGCTGATATTGCTACCTATGGAAAAGTTATTGGTGGAGGTTTGCCTGTTGGTGCATTCACTGCTTCTAACGAAATAATGAACCATTTAGCACCTGATGGTCCTGTTTATCAGGCTGGAACTTTGAGTGGAAATCCATTGGCTATGGCAGCCGGTCTTGCAATGTTAAATGCATTAAATCAACAGCCTGAAATGTACGATCGCCTTGATAAGAAAACGGAACGACTCCACCTCGGAATGGAAGAACGTATTTCTGTAACGGGGTTGCCCTATCAGATCAATCGTTTTGGATCTATGGTTTCCTTACATTTTACAAATACTCCAGTAATTGATTTTACTACTGCTGCAGAGGGTAATAATGATTACTTTAAGAAGTATTTCCACGGCATGTTAAAAGAGGGAGTTTACTTACCGCCTAGTGCTTTCGAAAGTTACTTCCTTAATGATGCTCTTACTAATGAGGATATTGACTTCACTCTTTATGCATTTGAAAGGGTAATCAAAGGCCTTTAAAGTTTAATTAAACGTATTTTTAAATTCTTTAAGAAGCTTATAAAGCTGTAACAAAAAGACCCTCTTTCGTCTTTTCAACTTTTGCAATTCCTTTCTTAGTTAAGCCTTTAATTGAAACATCCCATTTTTTGTTACTCAGTCCCGCTTGTTCTTTAAGGGATGGAAGTTCAATAGGAGAGTTTGCTTTTAAGAGTCCTACGATTAGTTTTTCTTCTTCTGTTAATTCTATAGCTTTCTTTTCTGGTCGCATCTGTGGGAAAAACAGTACTTCCTGAATCGAGCTGTTGTTGGTCATAAGCATCACTAAACGATCGATTCCGATTCCGATTCCAGAAGTAGGAGGCATCCCGTATTCTAGGGCACGTAAAAAATCTTGATCGATGAACATTGCTTCGTCATCTCCTTTTTCACTTAGTTTTAATTGATCTTCAAAACGTTCTTTTTGGTCTATCGGATCATTAAGCTCTGAATATGCATTAGCCAATTCCTTTCCATTAACCATTAATTCAAAGCGCTCGGTTAGTTTAGGGTTGGATCGATGCTCTTTGGTAAGGGGGCTCATTTCTTTTGGATAGTCCGTAATGAAAGTCGGTTGAATGTAGTGATGCTCACACTTTTCACCGAATATCTCATCGATTAGTTTTCCTACTCCCATAGTTTCATCCACTTCAATTCCAAGTCCTTTGGCAGTTTCTCGTAAGGTGTTTTCATCCATATTCGAAACATCAATTCCAGTATGAATTTCGATTGCTTTTAGGATAGGAACTCTCGGGTAAGGAGCTTTAAAGTCAATGGTGTGATCTCCAACCTGAACTTTAGAACTGCCGTTAGAATCAACGGCTACTTTTTCAAGTAATTCTTCCGTAGTCTCCATCATCCAGAAATAATCTTTATATGCAACATATAATTCCATAACTGTAAATTCTGGATTGTGGGTTCGGTCCATTCCTTCGTTTCTGAAGTCTTTTGAAAATTCGTAAACTCCGTCAAATCCACCAACAATTAATCTTTTTAAATACAGTTCGTTGGCTACTCTCAGGTATAATGGAATATCAAGTGCATTATGATGCGTCATAAAAGGCCGTGCAGACGCACCACCCGGAATAGGTTGTAGGATAGGCGTTTCTACTTCTAAATATTCTTTAGTATTAAAAAACTCTCGAATACTGTTTGTTATTTTAGTCCTCTTAATGAAGGTATCTTTGACTTTAGGGTTTACAATTAAATCTACATAGCGTTGTCTGTATCGTAACTCAGGATCGTTAAATTCATCATATGTATTTCCTTCTGAATCTGTTTTTGGAAGCGGAAGTGGGCGAAGGGTTTTGTTTAAAATATCGAATTTCTTTACAGAAATAGTTTGTTCTCCTACTTGAGTTGTAAAAAGGGTTCCCTCTATTCCAATAATATCTCCAATGTCTAGGAGTTTTTTATAAACTTCGTTATAAAGAGTTTTATCTTCACCTTCACAGATTTCATCCCGGTTAAAGTAGACCTGAATTCTTCCTTGACTATCCTGCACTTCTGCAAAACTAGCTTTCCCTTGAATTCTTCTTGACATGAGTCTGCCGGCAATAATAACAGTTTTCCCTTCTACAAAATCATTCTTTATAGAAGCTGAAGTTTGGTCAACAGGATATAAAGGTGCTGGGTATGGATTAATACCAAGTTCTCTTAGTCGTGCTAGTTTCTCTCTTCTAATGATTTCCTGTTCGCTTAGTGCAGCCATAGTGTCAAAAATTTTAGCAAAGATAAAGGTTTCCTTCAATTGAAAAATTCAATTTTCACTATCTTGCTAAAAAATATTCTTGTGAGTCTATTTCGAGTACTACTTTCCATACTTTTTCCTCCGCTTGCAGTTTTAGATAAAGGCTGTGGATCGGTTTTAATTGTCTTTATATTAACTATTTGCGGTTGGGTTCCAGGCGTTATAGCAGCGTTGGTGATTTTGAATAACACGAATCGTTATTATGAGTAATCAAAATAAAAAAGTAAAAGTAACCGATTTAGATCATACTGCATATCAGCCTGCTTGGGATTTTCAAGAAAAGCTTTTGAAGGAAATAGTAGATCTCAAAATTGCGAATCGGAACAAGGAAGTTCAGCAAGAAACTCCAAATTATTTTTTGTGGGTAGAACACCCTCCAGTCATTACTTTAGGTAAAAGTGGTGCAATTGACAATTTGTTGCTAAGTGAGGATCAACTTAAAAATCGGGGAATTGAATACTTCAAAACGAATCGAGGAGGAGACATTACCTTTCATGGACCCGGACAAGTGGTGGGTTACCCAATTTTAGATTTAGAGAATTTTTTTACAGACATTCATAAGTACTTAAGACTCCTTGAGGAAATGGTAATTTTGACTCTTAAAGATTACGGTTTAACAGCGACTAGAAGTCCAGGCGAAACAGGTGTTTGGCTGGATGTTGGCACTCCATTTGCAAGAAAAATATGTGCAATGGGAGTAAAAGCAAGTCGTTGGGTAACCATGCATGGGTTTGCTCTTAATGTTAATACGGATCTTTCTTTTTTCAGTTACATTATTCCCTGTGGTATTCAGGGAAAAGCAGTGACTTCACTCCAAGCGGAACTTAAAAGAGAAATTTCGTTAGTTGAAGTGCGATCAAAATTAAGTACTCACTTTCAAGATCTTTTTGAAGCTGAATTTATCTAGATTAATTTATTTCGTATATAAGCATTCCGTTAGTTTCGGACTGAACTACTAATTCTACTGCTTTATCATCATCTGCATTTACTAAATCTGCTGCTGAGGTTCCGTATACAGGAAACCCATTTACTGGAGTTCCATTGCTGAAAAACAAGTATACTTTTTGTGCATCCAAATCCGTCGTAGTTACATAAATAACATTATTAATATAAAAAATTCTAGGATCTGAATATCGCCCAAAAGGGAGGGTTACAGGAATTCCTTTTATGTTAAGATTATTTTCAGATAAGGTAACTAATGATTTTGTAGTCGTTGTGATTTTATGTCCCGTTGCTAGTTCTAAATCCGTTTTAATTATATTTCCTTTGGTATCAATCTGAATTAAATTACCACCCGAATCAGATGTAGAAAATGTTTTTAAATATGAACTTACTTTGTTCCCTGAAAAAGGAATCGTTTCCTTTACTTTAATTCTCGAATTCCCAACTCGATTTAAGAGGTTTAATTTTCCACTCTCTTCTTGGATTGCGATATAGTCTTTTTTATCAATTCGAATATGAACAGGAGCGTTAATTATAGGAGTTTTTGTTTTTTTGAATTTGAATCCGGTGACTTTTTTACCCTTTGAATTGAACATCTGTACCGTATTTCCTTGAGCCAATAAAAATCGGTAATCTCTTCTTTGGTCATAATCAAAAACTGCAAGTGGCTGAATTGGTTCTGAAGCTGGTATTTTTATAGAAAAAGGTTTGACTACTGTTCCGTTTCGATCTAGAACATAAAACCTGTTTTCAGTTCTAAAAGCCATTTGAAGACGCTTGTTTTTGTATAAATCTACCTGCTGTATATCTCCTTGGATTTGACCCGATAATTCTTTTTTCCAAAATAATTTTCCTTTATCTGAAAATAGATATAGGTTGTTGTTGATGTCTTGAACTACAACATCCATTCTTTTTGTTCGATGATTTTTAATCCATTGTGGTGCTCTACCAAGTGGAGCGTCTAGTTGAAGTAGGTATTGATTTGAAACTGCATTTTCTTGTTTTTCTAGTTCGTTCTTGTGAATTCTTAAATGTAGATGCATGAATCCATTTTCAAAAACACCTTGGAAACCTACAAATGGATAGCGCTCCGTATCTATTTTTGAAAAAGGGTTTTTATTTTCCTCTTTGTTTTTCCATGATTCAATTAATAACTTGGATTGAGCTATCCAATAGATCGAACTTTTTGAAGCTAGTTCTTCTTTAAATGCGTTATAAATTATACTAGAGGCAAGTGTGCTTCCATCTTTATAGCTGCTAATCACTGTTTTGATAGCTTCCTCTGAAGAAGTAAAAATAAAAAAACCGTCGATTATACAACCCCAATTTGGCGTTACTTTTCCTCCAATTGCTGCTGTAAAGACTAAAAGGTCTTGAGGTAATTTAACAGGGTAATACGAAACTTCCCTGTATTTTTTTGAGTTTTCTAAAATAGGGATTAGCTTCTCTTGAGTTTTTATTTCGTTTTGAGAATGAAAAAGTAGCACCGATTCAGATCCAATTTCAATCCAGCCGATTTCATCAATGGTTTTTAATCCCTCAAGTTTTATTTCTTCTAATGCTACATTATGATGTAAGACCCAAAGTTTAAAAGCATCTTCTGTTTCTAAGGGATTGTTAAATGGAATTGACAAGAAAGCGGTACTGTTTTGCGGTACTACCTGATCTAAAAGTATTTTTTGAGTTTCATTGTTTTTAATAATCCCTAGAGGATCTCCCAAAGAATCTAGTATTGAAACAAGTCCATCAAGACTTACTCCTTCTTTTTCAAAACTGAGATCATATGCGTTCCAATCTTGACTAACTTTCGGCATCAAAGGGGTCGAATTGAATACAGTTTCAATCAATTCTTCAGCTTTTGGCTGAACCAATATATTTAAAGGGGCATCTGTATCAATTGTCTCGTATACCGTGCTGAATAAATTCTTAGTTTCAGAATTGTTTGTTTGTTGATATTTACGGATGCAGTTTTCTATTAGAAGTTGAGAAGTAGACCTAAGGGTGTACCCGGATATAAAGGTGCTGTACAAAATTGTGTTTTCTCTTTTCTCAATATTTATACGCATTTTACTGTATTCTATTCCAGGACCTGCAATAAGAGTAGAGTCTATTGATGATTTATAAATATGAGTCAGTGCACCTGGGTCTTTGCCAACTTTTGTAACACACAAAAGACTGGTAACATTAGGTGTTTCAGACAACAATTCACTGATATCACTTGTAACTTTTGGATTTAGAGATTTAATTTGTTTAAAAATCTCATTGTTGTTAAGTTCGTTTTTAACCGAGTTCAAATCATTTAACTGCACAACCCAACTACTGTTTTGTGGAATCCAGTCAATGAGTTTACTCTCTTTAGAAAGCGAGGTTTCACATCCGATAACCAAAAGGGTTAGGATTAATAAAGAAAAAAGAAAGGAGGTAGTTTTTGTGAGACGAAGTGAATTCGTGTAGTTCATATATTATTCTTTATGAGAAACAAAAATAAGAAACTCAAAATTTAATTTGAAGTTGTTCAGGAAGTAATCTAAAAGTTTTTCGATGATGAATCGTTGTTCCTATTTTTTTTATGGCTTCTCTGTGTTTCTTAGTAGGGTATCCTTTGTTGTTTTTCCAATCGTATTCTGGATGTTTTTGATCTAATTCAAGCATAATGTCATCTCGATATGTTTTGGCAAGAACCGATGCAGCTGCAATATTCTGATATTTCCCATCTCCTTTAATAATGCATTTGTGAGGTATGTTTTGAAAAGGATGGAAACGGTTGCCATCTACAAGAATATGAATTGGATTGAGTTTTAGTTTTTTTAAAGCTCTATGCATCGCTTCAATTGAAGCGTTTAGGATATTTATTTTATCTATTTCTGATGGAGAACAATGTGCCACGGCAAAGGCTAACGCTTTTTCTTCAATAATGGGACGGAGAAAATACCTTTGTTTTTCAGTTAGTTTTTTTGAATCGTTTAATAAAGGTTCTTCAAAGTCAGCTGGAAGTATTACAGCAGCTGCTGTAACTGGTCCAGAAAGGCACCCACGTCCAGCTTCATCGGTTCCGGCTTCTAATCCATCTATTAATTGTAAGCTTAACACATTTTATATTTTAGGAATCTCAATTCAAATTACTTACAATTATTTAACTTCGCAATCAAAATTACATCCTTTCATGGCTCAAAGATTCTTTTTTCTGTTTTTTTTGTTGATTAGTAGCCTTGCTTTTAGTCAAATTGGAGGTAATGACTATCAAAAAAAGTACAACAGTAAAAGAGCGTTAACAGGTGGTGCAGATGGTCCTTCGGAACAAGACATGCAACTACAATTTGATGAATCCAAAAAAAGTTCTAAACTGCTGGATTCTGTTTCCATTGAAATGTATAAGTTTTATACAGTTGCCAGAGATTCGAGTTATGTAGACACTACGTTGACCATTCAAAAAGAGTATAAAGTAAACTTTTTACGTAAAGATTATTTCGAATTACTTCCATTTTCTAACACGGGTCACGCATTTAACCGTTTGGGTTACGATTTTTCAAAAACAGAGTTATTGTCAGGATTGGGAGCAAGATCTAAGCATACTGCATATGTAGAAGCAGACCAAACTTTATATTATTATGTCCCAACACCTTTAACGGAACTAATGTTTCGGACAACATTCGAACAAGGTCAAATGGCTAATAGTACGATAGCAGTAAATCTATCTCCACAATTTAACTTTGCATTTGCTTACAAAGGATCTAGATCTTTAGGTAAATATGTGCATTATCGATCAGCAAATGAACGTTTTGAATTTTCATTTAATTATAAATCTCTTAATAAACGATATGTTCTCCTAGGCCATTATGCAAACCAGTCTATTGAAAATCAAGAGAATGGCGGTTTAAACCGAGAGGCAATTATTTTGTTTAAAGATCATGATCCTGAATTTAGAGACCGATCTCTTTTAGATGTTCGAATTAAAACCGCCGAAAATCGTCTTGCTGGAAAGCGTTCTTTTTTAGATCATAACTGGAATCTGGTTGCTCCGAAAGATTCTGTAACAACTAAAATACTTCTTGGACATCGTTTTTTAAATGAATCACGTTACTATAATTACACGGATACTAGTCCAATAGATCATTATGGAGATTTGGTTTTTGGAACAAATACAATTAACGATTTTTCAAGACTACGAAGAACAAGCAATCAAATTTATACTGAGTTTAATACCCTGTACACTGGAAAACTGAGAGCCGGGATTTCTGCGGTTCAGTCCAATTATTTCTTTGAAATAGAAGAAGAGGGGCTTACTGATGAAGAAACTTTACCGGGAGATCCAAGCCAAATTGAAACGACTCAATATTTATTGAATGGGGATTGGAAGTTCCAATGGAACGGGTTTTCAATGCAAGCTTTACTTCAGAAAAGCGTTGGAGGAACCCTTTTAAGTGATGAGATATCAGCACAAGCACGTTATCAATTCTTGAATAAAACAACGGTAACCGGTAGAGCAAGTTTTAGAAATCAAACTCCAGATTTTAATTTTCAATTATATAAAAGTAATTATGAAGCATATAATTGGTATAATCCTGACTTAGAGAATCAAAAAACCCTCCACTTTTCACTCAACCTGGATCATCCATGGCTAGGAGAAGTTTATGCGCATTGGCAGCAATTGAATAATTATACTTATTTTAATACCACTCGCTTTAGACCTGAAGATGAAGATCCTGTTGTTGACAGAGAAAGTTTTCTGTATGTAGCTCCAGAAGAAATCTACTTAGCTGCTCCAGAGCAAGAGACAAATACCTTAAACTATATTAAGATCCGTTACAGCTCCGAGTTCAAAATCAGGAAATTTGCACTTACCAATACGTTGCAATATCAAAAGGTTTCTGGTACTTCAAAAACGAATACAGAAGAACAGGTCTCTCAAGCGCTAAATGTACCGGAATGGAACCTTCGAACTACGCTTAGTTATAGTAGTAATGTATTTAAGAAAGCAATGTTTGTCCAAGCAGGAATTACTGGACAGTATTTTACATCCTATTATGCAGACCGATATAATCCTTTGTTGGGAGATTTTTCAAGACAAGACCAAGAATTAATAGGTGATTTCCCAAGACTTGATTTTTTTATTAATGGAAGAGTACAGCGAACCAGACTTTATCTAAAAGCAGAGCACTTCAATACCTTGTTTATGGAACCGACCTATCTCAGTGCTCCAGGATATCCTTACAGAGACTTTGTTATTCGTTTCGGTTTAGTTTGGAATTTCTTCCAGTAGATAGCATTTATCCTACTTAAAAAAGAATTGTTTTTTGAGTTTATCTTAGATCTCTTTTTTAATTGTTAATTTCACAAATCACTACTTTTTAAGTGAAATACGATTCATTCAAAAAAAATCAATAAAAAAATAATTTTTTTTATCACAAAAACTTGTCTGTAATGTCTTGTATTTCAAGGTGTCTGTGGGGGTGTTTAGTCGGAGTCAAAAAAAAACTTAATTTTTTTCATAAAAGTAGTTGCTGAATGATAAAAAGCGTTCTATATTTGCACCCGCTAAAGAGAACAACAGTATAGTTGTCTAAGGCAAAAGTTCATTGAAAGATTAGAAAAATGACAGCGTGTATCAAATAGATATACAAACTAGAACAGAACCATTTTGAGACCTTTGAGGGATAAGTCGTGTAAGACAAATTAAAACAAACTACAACGAAGAGTTTGATCCTGGCTCAGGATGAACGCTAGCGGCAGGCTTAACACATGCAAGTCGAGGGGTAACAGGGGAGCTTGCTTCCGCTGACGACCGGCGCACGGGTGCGTAACGCGTATGCAACCTACCTTCTACAGGGGGATAGTCAATAGAAATGTTGAATAATACCCCATACGATCTTATTGTATCATTACATTAAGAAGAAAGCTTCGGCGGTAGAAGATGGGCATGCGTCCTATTAGTTAGTTGGTGAGGTAACGGCTCACCAAGACTACGATAGGTAGGGGCCCTGAGAGGGGGATCCCCCACACTGGTACTGAGACACGGACCAGACTCCTACGGGAGGCAGCAGTGAGGAATATTGGACAATGGAGGCAACTCTGATCCAGCCATGCCGCGTGCAGGAAGACTGCCCTATGGGTTGTAAACTGCTTTTATACAGGAAGAAACCTACTTACGTGTAAGTAGCTGACGGTACTGTAAGAATAAGGATCGGCTAACTCCGTGCCAGCAGCCGCGGTAATACGGAGGATCCAAGCGTTATCCGGAATCATTGGGTTTAAAGGGTCCGTAGGTGGTTTATTAAGTCAGAGGTGAAATCCCATAGCTTAACTATGGAACTGCCTTTGATACTGATAGACTTGAGTTATTGTGAAGTGGTTAGAATGTGTAGTGTAGCGGTGAAATGCATAGATATTACACAGAATACCGATTGCGAAGGCAGATCACTAACAATATACTGACACTGAGGGACGAAAGCGTGGGTAGCGAACAGGATTAGATACCCTGGTAGTCCACGCCGTAAACGATGGTCACTAGCTGTTTGACTAACATTGGTTAGTTGAGTGGCTAAGCGAAAGTGATAAGTGACCCACCTGGGGAGTACGCTCGCAAGAGTGAAACTCAAAGGAATTGACGGGGGCCCGCACAAGCGGTGGAGCATGTGGTTTAATTCGATGATACGCGAGGAACCTTACCAGGGCTTAAATGTAAGTTGCATGGACCAGAGATGGACCTTTCTTCGGACTACTTACAAGGTGCTGCATGGTTGTCGTCAGCTCGTGCCGTGAGGTGTCAGGTTAAGTCCTATAACGAGCGCAACCCCTATTGTTAGTTGCCAGCGGGTCATGCCGGGAACTCTAACGAGACTGCCGGTGCAAACCGCGAGGAAGGTGGGGATGACGTCAAATCATCACGGCCCTTACGTCCTGGGCCACACACGTGCTACAATGGCCGGTACAGAGAGCAGCCACTCCGCGAGGAGGAGCGAATCTTGAAAACCGGTCTCAGTTCGGATCGCAGTCTGCAACTCGACTGCGTGAAGCTGGAATCGCTAGTAATCGGATATCAGCCATGATCCGGTGAATACGTTCCCGGGCCTTGTACACACCGCCCGTCAAGCCATGGAAGCTGGGGGTACCTGAAGTCGGTGAGCGAAAGCAGCTGCCTAGGGTAAAACTAGTAACTGGGGCTAAGTCGTAACAAGGTAGCCGTACCGGAAGGTGCGGCTGGAACACCTCCTTTCTAGAGAAAGACGATTTATCATCAAAAAGGACACTCTTAAGATAAAGTTTGTTCTATGCTGTCATTTTTTTTATAACATACACTAATAATCCAAAATTGAGTCTCGTAGCTCAGCTGGTTAGAGCGCTACACTGATAATGTAGAGGTCGGCAGTTCGAGTCTGCCCGAGACTACAAATTTTCCATTTTTTGGAATTTTTGCATTAAGGGATATTAGTACCACTAGAGAAAATCTATAGTTGGGCTTCTCGTAAGTTTAAAGTCCAGAGTACTATGGATTTTTTGATACGGGGGATTAGCTCAGCTGGCTAGAGCGCCTGCCTTGCACGCAGGAGGTCATCGGTTCGACTCCGATATTCTCCACGGTTCTATAGTGTTTTAGGGTTTTGAGATTGGTAATTATCGACCGATCGATGGGATTTTAAGATGCATTGATTAGAAAGAAGTTCATTGACATATTGAAAAAAGATACATAAAAAGTATCAATCATTTTTTTACAAAAAAAAGTGGTTTTTACGAGCAAAGTAAAGAATTAGAGTAATAAAAACTAAAAGAGAAAAGTTACGATAGGCTAATTAAGGGCGTATGGGGGATGCCTAGGCTCTCAGAGGCGAAGAAGGACGTGATAAGCTGCGAAAAGCTACGGGGAGTGGCACATACATTGTGATCCGTAGATATCCGAATGGGGCAACCTGTTATGTTGAAGACATATCACCTCGTAAGAGGAGCAAACCCGGGGAACTGAAACATCTAAGTACCCGGAGGAGAAGAAAACAAAAGTGATTCCGCTAGTAGTGGCGAGCGAACGCGGAACAGCCCAAACCTAACTTGTTACGGCAAGTTGGGGGTAATAGGACCTCAATATTCGATGCATTATTAACTAGAATCTACTGGAAAGTAGAACCAAAGAGGGTGATAGTCCTGTATAGGTACATTAATGATATTGATAGAGGTATCCTGAGTAGTGCGGGGCACGTGAAACCTTGCATGAATTCGCCGGGA